>JAJDAB010000231.1 GCA_029262095.1 Candidatus Hydrogenedentota bacterium | reverse complement strand
GTTGGTCAGCAGACACGAAATAGAGTGATCCTCCATGATCTGGGTGTCTTCAGCTGAGGACGGATCTTCGTTGCCGTCAATCGCCATAAACTCGATTGCGTTACTTTGGAGTGCAAGGAATGGCAGGCCTTTTGAATGCGCTTGCATGAAGACGTCACTCAGGGTTAGGAAGCTGGGCGCGCGTTCCATGTAATCGACCAACCGGACCGAACTTGGCACACAAAACGTTCCGGTGACCCATCCCGCATCGGTCATCGCTTTAATGGTTACACGGCGAAGGTCTGTTGGAGTGTCCGGCGTCACATCATAACTCCGCGCCAAACTGCCGTAGGACTGCTGCGCACTCGCGATAGTCGTTGGGTGCAGCCGTGGGCCCCCACCCCTCCAATTCGCCTTCGACGCCGCCGCTCGTGTAGTACATGGGCGTGTTCCCGTAGCGGTCCTTGGGATTGGGATTCGCCCCTCGCTCCAATAAGACGCGCGCGACCTCTGCATGACCATAGAACACCGCCCAGCCTAGCGGCGTCCCGGAATGTAGATCGTCGATAGCCGCAACATCTGCATCGTGGTCCAATAGCGCGGCCACTACTACGTGATGACCCAGCCGGGCGGCTTCGTGGAGGGGCGTCATATGTTCGCCTCGTGTGGACGCGGTTAATGCGGGATGGGTTTCCAACAAGCGTTTCATCGCCGCTGCATCGCCCAATTCTACTGCGGCAAAAAGGCGTTCGGAATCGTTCACGTGTACCCCCAGATTCTGTTTCGTATCCAAGGTACTACATGGCTGTCCAGCGCGCAAACGGTCGAGCGTCCGGAATCCACTGCAGGTAGCGTGAAGTGGTGCTTTTTGCGACAATGAGGACTGGCTGTAATCTGTGGCGCGCCAGTCCGGGCGATTCGCTCGTATTCGACTTTCGGGTCTCCGCCGATACAAACACAATCTCCGTAGCACGCACTCGGGACAAAGGAATTGCACGATGTTTTTTGCTCGACGTTCAACGACTTCAATTTGCTCTTGGATAATCTGTGCATTGTTAGTGTTCGCAAGCGCTCCTGCGGCGCTGGCCCAGGACGAATATGTAGCCCAATCGATAAGCGACACGGCGATTCCCGTCGATGAATTGGCGCTAATGGTGAAACCGCTAACGCGGTCTGAACTCGAAGGGGAAGTCCAGGCTTGGATTGCCCTCGTTAAAGAAAAAGCGAAACTACTGAGCGCGGCTGAAATCGCCATCAAGCGCAAAAACGAGGAAATCGCTTCCGCGGAAGAACTCGCCGCCGTTGCTGAAGATGACGACATTTCTAACGATGAAGTGGAACAGTTGGCGGAAGAAGTTCAGGCAGCCGCTGAACGGTCCGAACAAGACGAGGACGTGCGGGCCGCCGTCGAGGAAGCATCGACAACGGCAGTAACGGCCGCTGCTGAATCTCAACTGGAAAATGTCGAGGATCTAAATGAAACCGCAGCGTCCGCGAACCAATTGGCCGAAGCCACTGACGCGCAAAAGCAACAATTGCTCGATGCGGTTGTCGCATTACGTGACGAACAGACGGCGCTGATCGATCGGACTCGGGTCGTACTCGACGACGTGGACGCCAAAGGCGGCGACACAGAAGAACACCGGCAATACCTGAGCGCAGTCTCCGGCGTTGCCGTTGATGTGTCGGATTGGGATGCCATATTCGCGACCGCGACCGGCTGGATCGTATCTGAACAAGGTGGCGTTCGCTGGGGCCTAAATATTGCAAAGTTCTTGGCCCTCTTAGCGGTGTCTTGGGTGGTATCCGCCATTGTGGGCCGGATCGCCGACCGGGCATTCCAAACGCGCTATTCCCAACGATTGAGTACATTGATGCGCGCCTTTCTCGCTACGTTGATTCGGCGCGCCATCCTTGTGATTGGGTTTGTCATTGCGTTGGCCGCGCTAGAAGTCAATACCGCGCCCTTGCTCGCAGCGATCGGCGCGGCGGGATTCGTGGTTGCCTTTGCACTGCAAGACAGCCTCAGCAACTTCGCAAGCGGCATCATGATATTGCTCTACCGGCCGTTCGACGTCGGCGATGTCGTGGAGATTGGTGGTGTATCGGGAAAGGTCACTGCACTCAACCTCGTATCGGTGACTATCAAATCGTTCGATAACAAGATGGTATTGGTCCCCAACAATAGTGTGTGGAACGATGTAATCACGAATGCCACGGGCGTGCATCAACGCCGCGTCGATATGGTGTTCGGCATTGGATACGAGGACGATATTCAGCAGGCTCAAGATGTCTTGGAGCGTATTGTGCAGAATCATGAACTCGTCCTCGACGACCCCGCGACGGTCATCAAACTCCATGAACTTGCGGACTCTTCGGTGAATTTCATTTGCCGACCGTGGGTGAGGACGGACGACTATTGGACGGTGTTCTGGGATGTCACCCGGTCGGTTAAGGAAGAATTCGACAAGGAAGGCATTTCGATTCCGTATCCGCAGCAGGATATTCACGTCCACCAAGTCGCCGCACAGGATTCGGCTAGCGCCTAATCCATGAACGGAGCAATTCTGCCTGCTAGATCGAGAATGCGACCCGAGGAGTTTGAGCGATGCGCGCTTTCCCACTCGCCGTAGTACTGGCAACCGCGTTCGCCCTCACTCCAAGTTTTGCGTTCGGCGAGGAGTTCAAGAACGTGCAGCTACCCGATCCGATCGTTGGCGCGGATGTCATTGGGAAACGGATTCCACTTGAGGAGATGCGTTGGTTGAATACTAAAAACCGCGCAACGCCGAAGACTGATGGACGCATCACTTTGGTGCGCTGGTGGACGGACTCTTGCCCGTATTGCGCTACATCGCTTCCCGCTATAAACGGGTTGGACTTGGAGTACGCAGACCAAGGATTCCAGACGATCGCGGTATACCATCCCAAACCACCTCGGGACGTTGAGAACGAGACCGTGTTACAGGCCGCTAAACGGATCGAATACGAAGGCGCCGTGGCGATTGATGACGATTGGGCCGTACTTCGCAAAATCTACTTGGATACGGGAAATCGAGGTGCCACCAGCGTTTCGTTCTTGCTCGATGGCGAAGGTAAGATTCGCTATCTACACCCAGGTCCGGAGTTGCGTCCTGGGAAAGGACCGAGAGAATCAAGTCTTCAGCGGCAATACGACGAAATGCGCCAAGCGATAGAAGCCCTGCTCGCGGAAGATGACAGCAATCAACCGTAAACGATTATTTGTGGTCGCAGGTCATCGCCGGGGCTATATTCGTCAGCTCGGCCAAGTTCCTCGAACTGTGCGCACAGTTGGCACCCTGGAGTTTGGATAGTGGACTATCGGAAAAGTCTTATCGTGATCGGATTACTTTTTTGCTTGGGGTTGGCGGCAGTAATCGTGTACGTGCTCTTCCGGATGCCGATCTACTCGCTCGGTGACGCTGTATAGGAAGAGTCGGCGCAAACTCTAACGTGCGGTGATCTGCAGCCAGACAGACCGCGTACGCGGACCGTCGAATTCGCAGAAATAGAGCGATTGCCAAGTACCGAACTGCAACCGGCCGTCGGCGATTAGAACCTGCGCGCTTGACCCCATCATGCTGGCTTTAACGTGCGCTGCGGAATTGCCCTCGGCGTGCGCGTAGCCCCCCTCCCCTGGCACCATGCGATCCAGAATGAGCGCCATATCGGCGACGACATCAGGGTCGGCGTTCTCGTTGATCGTCACGCCGGCGGTGGTATGCGGCACGTATACCGTGCAGACACCGTCATCGACCCCTGCACGAACGATTTCGTCTTGAATCATGCGATCGATGTTGACGAACTGGGCGTGGGATGAGGTCTTCACGGTCAACGAAATTATGGGTTCGGTGCTGTCCATCGTTAATACTCCGCTTTGGCTAGATTTCGTAGGCCCAAACGCATGGGTATGAACACGGCCACGGCACTCAAGACAGTCACAAATGCCAGCGCTACACTCAACCACATCCAATATGCGCGGTCTGTCGTATAGAGATCGAGGGCTTCCACCAACATAACTACGGTTTGCACACCGACGAGAATAGCTATGTAGCCCATGCTCAATAAAAAGTTTAGCGTCCCCCCCATGCCTGAAACGATCCGTGCGGGATTGTCCTCTTCGAAATTCGGGTACAGACTGCCCAATCCGACCGCCAGCCCGGATAGCCCCAGGGTCGCGAGGACCACGCTGTAAACGGATTGGAAAAACGGCATGGGCGCAACTTCGAGTTTAATGCAGGACAGTACTGCAACGCCAAGGCTGAACACGGCACAGGTGATGGCACTTAGCGCGAATTTCTGCCAAACGATTTGGCGAAGGGTAATCGGCGCCAAACCCAAGACCCAGAATCGTCGGCCTTCGAGGCTGACCATAGGAAACACGAATCGACTGGTGAGCGTTGCGAGAATTAGGGTACATGCACCGATATTGAGGCAGATGACAAACGCACGAAAATCCGGGCGATCTAACGTCGATGACGTATTGCCTAGGTTGGCGACATACAGGGCCATAATGCCGAAAAAGAGGACGAATTGTGACCATTGGGTTGGATCGCGCCAAAACAGCTTTATGTCTTTGATCACCAGGCTCCGTGTCGGCTCGCGCAACGGCCGGAATAACCCGTCAATCCTGGAGAGGATTCCGCGGCCAGCCTCGCGTGTCCCTCGGCTTTCATTCCCCATCAGATCGGACCAACCCCGATAAAACAATCGCTCGGCAATGACCGTGGCGATCAAGAGCGCCATCAATGCATTGGACAACAGCAATAGAAAGTAAAAGAGCGATTCGCCGTAGCGGGATTGCGCAGAAAGTAATACGCCGTGCGCGGCCCAATAACTCGGCAATAAGCTCGATTGCGTCTGAGACATCACGGATACCGCGTTGGCGATTTGATCGGACGCGTTTCCGGCTAGCCGATCGGCACTAAACTGATTGCGCGCGAATAAGAATAGGAACAACACGGATATCCCAGCCGCTCCGACGAGACCACCACGCGGCATCTTGGGAAAAATGGAAACTAAGACCATGGTCACGCAGCAACCGATCGCGGCGGGAATCGTCACGTAGGGTACGTAAAATGCCATCGATGCAAGATAGAACACTGGAGATGCATTGGTGGTAAGGCCGTATGCCAACATCAATGGCGATCCCAGAAAAGCGGTCGCCCAAGAACTAAACCAAATGCATTCAGCAAAACGGGTGAGGAAAAAAATCCGATAGGGTACTGGTGCTTGAACGAGGTAAGCGACTTCCCGCGCGCGGTATAGCGTTGAGTACGCGATTAGGATGTTGGAAAACGAAAGCATGAAGAACATCGCGAGTGCGAATACGGAAAGCAGGCGAGCCATGACGACGTCGCCGAGAGCAGCTCCGGTCTGCACGTCAAGCAGAAAACTTTGGAGTGTATTGAACCCCCAAAGGAAGGCTACGAACGCACCAATCCAAAGCAGTACCGCTGCGACAGACACAACACCCACTTTGAGATACGACTCGTCTCGAACCGACGCAACTTGATTTCGGATGATGCGCAGCTTGGTGCCGAGTATGGCCCCCATTTGCGTCATTGCTCTTGGTCCTGCGTTATCTGAAGAAATACATCTTCGAGCGAACCGGGGTTTTCTGCCAGCGCTAGAATTTCGCTGAGCGAACCGAGATGCAATAGCTTGCCGCCGTAGATGATGCCGATACGATCGGCCACATCCTCGATCACGCTCAGGGAGTGCGTGGACATGAATACCGTCACGCCGTCCTCGGTCTTCTCCCGGAGAAAGTTTTTTACGAACCGGATATTCTTCGGGTCTAGCCCAACCCACGGCTCGTCCACGACGACAACTTTGGGATTGTGTAAAAAGCACGTGGCAAACGAGAGTTTCTGCCGCATGCCGTGGCTATAGTTTTCGATGAGCTGGTCACCGACATGACGAATCTCGAACATATCGAGCAACTCTTCGCCTTCTGTTTGAACAATCGTGTCTTCAATGTTGTATAGCCCCGCGACGAATCGCATGAATTCGCGGCCCGTCAACTTGTCGTAGAGAAACGGTGTGTCCGGGATGTAGCCCAGCATGCACTTGGTTTCTACGGGATTGTCCTGTATATCGATACCGTGCAACGATGCCCGCCCGGATGTAGGCCGAATTAATCCGGTCAACATTTTTATTGTGGTGGTCTTGCCCGCGCCGTTCGGACCTAGAAAACAGAAAAACTCGCCCTCTTCGATTCGCAAGTTCAGGTCGTTCACGGCAATTTTTGGACCGAATCGTTTGACTAGGTTTTTCGTGACGATCATTGAGTGCGCATCCAGATCCTATTCAACTTCTAAGACTTCAATATCGAGCGTGCCGAACAACCGCATTAATCGCGGCCAATCATCCGGTGATTCGCTCAATTGAATGTGCGTTGCATCCGCGGGCCATTGGGCGAGCATCGGGTCAACCCAATACCACTGATCCAATTGAACTTCAGGCCAGGCGTGGTACTGGAAACGGGTATCCGAATCGACCCAAAGTAGACCGGCAACGACTCGCGCCTCGAATCCGGCAGCGCGCGCGAGATCTACAAACCGGCTGGCACGAGCGTTGGATCCGGCTGCCAAACTATCGATTGATACGCGTCCGGGTTGCGGCTGTTCGCGGAATACGAATCCGGTGATCGCATTGATCTGAGTCCAAGCGCTGTCAGCTTCTGAAATCTTTTCGCCCAGACGTTTCGGGAATGCAGCGGAGAACGAAGGAGTCTTCGTCAAGTCTTTCGTTTGGGTGGGCGCATCGGGAATGACGATTTCGTAGGTGTTCTCTTCGCCGACGACTGCGCGTTGCGTATCACCGACTGGGACCTCCGTCCACGCATCGAGTCCGGCGATTCGCACTTTCATTCGTCGCGCATTTCGGCTGGGCACCAGCCCGGTGCCTTTGACCGACGCAAGGCCAAATAGATCAGCCGCCTCGTCATCGGATAAATCCTGCGTGATTTCACCGGGGTCGATTCGTTGTAGGGTGATACCCATCGGCGTTTCGGCACGCAACACCGCACCCGTCTCCGAGTCGATGAGTGCGCGTGACGTTGTCGTATCGAATTCCATATCGATGACTTTCGCCGAATAAATCTTGTCGCCGAGTGGGAAATCTTCTGTACCCACGCATCGGATAAGCACGGGAGATTTCATTAAGGTCACGGGGTCGAATGCGTCGATGAAGAATTCATCCCCCTCCTCCATTGCCGGGAAATACGTGTTTGATGCACCCATGCCGCTCCACAGGAATAGGTCTTTATCAACTGGCCACGAAATCGGAAATCGTTCGTTCCCGAATTCCAATGTCGCATCGATCTGGCCATCGCGGATGATGGCATTGATACCGGCTTCGTAGCCACCCGAGCGCACGGAAAAATCGAAATCTTGGAGGCCGTGCCTTGCCGAGGCCCAGGCGTCGCCTTCCACCTTAACGGGGGTCACTTCGCCAAGAATTTTCGTGCGCATCGTAACCGTCAACCCCAATCGAGCACCTTCGTCCCCGTCGCGCAACTCTGGCGTCGAGGTTGTATGCATGAAGCCGATTTTTTGGCCACTCGGGAGGAAGATGCCCATCCACGCTTCTTGCGGTGCGTCGGGAACAGCGGACGCCTGGAAGGATTGCCCGGCCATTCTGGGAATGAGGATCTCGCGGCGCACCAGCATCGTCATCATGACGAGCCAAAACCCAAGAATCGCGACAGCGACTAGTTGGAAACGCGGCCGCAACACTTCTTGTGCTTCTTCCCGCTGCCGCATGGACATGGATCATTAGGTCCGACCGTCGGTGTCGTATGTTTGACTGGACGTTGTTTAGGTCTTGGCGCCCCGGCGGAATCGCCGTTGCTGCCCGATTCCGCGGCGTCTTGCTGGCCGCCCAAGGCGAATCGGCTCGTGTCGAATGATGCGAAACTGCGATCTTGTTCCTTGTCACTCGCTACCATAGAGTAATTGGCGATTTGCGCGAAAGGATCTTCCGCGTCGGGAACCTGGCCACGTTGCGTATCGAGGTGGCGTTTTTTCCGAATTTCCGGATCCGTCACGCGGAACAGCAGCGAAATAACCGCCTCTTCTATAGCCGCCATCAGCGACTGGAACATCTCGAAGCCTTCGCTCTTGAACTCAAGTAATGGATCACGTTGACCGTAAGCACGCAAGCGCACGGATTCTTTCAGATAATCCATTGCATAGAGATGCTCGATCCAACGGTCATCCACGGACCGTAGAATTGCCATGAGTTCATATCCGTGCACGTATTTGCGTGCAATTTTCTTGAACACGGCATCATCGATTCCGGATGCATCGCCGCGAACCTGTTCGCGGATCTCGTCCGCGATGCAATCTTCACGCCGAGCGTACTCTTTCAAGACCTGGTCATATATATCGTCGACCAGCGGCGCGGGTTCGCCATCATCGCCCGGGTCGATATCCAATTCGAAGTTGAACAGGCCTTCCACTCGTGTCTCCAGGCCGTCCAAATCCCATTCGTCCGGGAGCAAATCGTCTGAGGCGTATTGGTCCACGATATCCGCGACGGTGTCCTCAAACATCTTGTGTAAGCGCTCGGTTACGTCTCTATCCTCAAGAACGTCGCGACGCATTGAATAGATGACCTGGCGCTGCTTATTCATTACATCGTCGTATTTTTTTATGTTCTTACGCGCTTCGAAGTTGAACACCTCGACCTGGGACTGCGCGCGTTCGATCGATCGGGTGACCATACGTTGGTCGAGCGGCTGGTCGTCCATCTCCTCTTTGCTGCCGAACCAATCAAGCAGTTTCTTCACGCGATCGCCGCCGAATAGACGGGCGACTTCGTCTTCGAGGCTGAGGAAGAACTGAGTCGTGCCGGGATCGCCTTGCCGACCGCAACGGCCACGTAATTGATTGTCGATACGGCGCGAATCATGGCGTTCAGTACCGATAATCGCGAGGCCACCCAATTCGCGTACGCCTTCACCTAGTTTGATGTCCGTGCCACGTCCCGCCATGTTGGTGGCGATGGTTACCGCGCCGCGTTTTCCGGCGTTGCTGATGATGGCCGCCTCGCGTTCATGGTGTTTGGCGTTGAGTACTTGGTAATCTTCGACCCCGCGATCTTCCAGTATCTGGGCCACGCGTTCCGACTTCTCGATCGACACTGTTCCAACCAGAACGGGCCGGCCATCTTCACGAATCCGTTCGATCTCGCCGGCCACCCATTGGAATTTTCCTTCTTCGGTAGCAAATACCAAATCGTTTCGGTCATCGCGAACGAGCGGTAGGTTCGTCGGAATCGGGACGACTTCCAGCTTGTACGTCGAGTCAAATTCAACGGCCTCGGTCGCCGCCGTTCCGGTCATGCCACAGATCTTGTCGTAGAGCAGAAAGAGGTTCTGATAGGTAACGCTTGCAACGGTCTGCGTTTCAAACTGGACGGCGACGCCCTCTTTGGCTTCGATAGCCTGGTGGAGGCCATCGCCCCAGCGACGACCGTCCATCGTGCGGCCCGTAAATTCGTCGACGATCAGAATTTCGTTATCTTTGACCACGTACTCGTCGTCGCGCTTATAGAAACTATGCCCGCGAATCGATTGTTCGACCATGTGCACGACACCGAGGCTGTCGTCGATATACAAGTTTTCGATTCCAAGTAGCCGCTCGGTCTCAGCCATGCCGTCCTCGGACATGATGACGTGTTTACCCTTTTCCTCGACTTCGTAGTGCTTCTCCGGCCGAAGTTTGCGCACAACTTCATCGACTTTGTAATAGAGATCGGTCGGCTTTTCGGGGCGGCCAGAAATGATGAGCGGTGTGCGTGCCTCGTCAACGAGGATGGAGTCGATTTCATCGATAATCGCGTAGTGCTGGCTACGCTGCACACAAAGGTCCGGACGTTTTTCGAGATTATCGCGCAAATAATCGAACCCAAACTCGTTGTTCGTACCGTAGGTAATATCGGCACGGTACGCGGCTTGACGCTCGTATGGATGCATGTCGTGCTGAATCACGCCGACCGTCAAACCGAGGAACGCGTGAATCGGCTTCATCCATTCATAGTCGCGGCGGGCGAGGTAATCGTTCACGGTGATGATGTGAACGCCTTTGCCCGAGAGCGCGTTGAGGTAGGCCGGCATTGTGGAGACGAGGGTTTTACCCTCACCGGTAACCATCTCCGCGATTTTGCCTTGGTGCAGAACCGATCCGCCGATTATGTGTACGTCAATCGGACGCATACCTGCGACGCGTTTAGTCGCTTCGGATACGGCGGCGAACGCTTCCGGCAAGATCGAGTCGAGCGACTCGCCTTGGCCGATGCGTTCCTTAAAATCGACGGTGCATCTACGAAGCTCATCATTGGTCATGGACACGCAGCGGCCTTCATGGCCACGAACCGCGTCGACGAGCGGCGACATCCTTTTGATTTGGCGTTCGACACTGGAACCAAATAGTGCCCGACCGGCGTTGGAGACCGTTTTTGCAATCCAGTCCACGCGTGTGAGTACTCCGAGGGTTGGTGGGGGTTTACAGCGGCTTCGGTTTCATTCTAAACCGGCGCAATTCAACTTCGGGCCATCGCTCGTGGCCATCCGTTCCAATACATCGATCATCATTATAATTGCTGGCCGTCTGGCGAACGGAAATCCGGCTACTGTGTTCGTTGGAATAGTATCAGAGGGTGCCGAAAGTGGCAACTTAGCGAATGGAAGACCACACGGTGTAGAATACTGCGCCTGTTGGACTTAGCGCAATTGTAATCCAGAAACCACGAGGTACGGCGTGATCCCAATCTACCTACTTTCCGTCGGGATTTGTTCGGGCGTTGTCGGGCTGTTCCTGCATCAGCTCTTTGCCGAACAGGGATTTGTCCCGACGGTCTACGCCGGTTTCGCCTTTGTTATCGGGGCGTCGTTGTCGTTAGCCGCGTTGCAACTGGCCTACCGCGCGCTCCTACGCTTCATTTGGCCAACCAGCAGTCCGATGCCTTTGATCACGGAAACGATCTCGATGGCTGCATGCCTCGTTTTCATCCCCTACCTCGCGCAAATTGAAGTTGCTTGGCCGCATCCCGCGCTTGAGCGCGTAGAGCCTGCCGTTTATTTTCTGGGTTTTGTCGTCCTACACGTCGTCCTAAAAGGCATTTCGTTCTTTGCCTTGCTGCGCAGTTGGCCGGGCACCCGGTATGGGGTCGCGGGATGGGCGATGCTCACTGGGGTCTGCATCTTAGGCAGCCTCGCCGCGTTGAGCGGGTGGGCGCAAGCGGTCGACGCCGCCAAGCCGCTCGCCCCAGTGGACTCGGAATTGTATCGTGCGGGCAATCTCCGATTAGAAGGTCGCTTCATGCGCGAAGGCGCCGTATTTAAATCCGAATTGGCCGTGCGTCCGACCGACAGTCTGCTCTTACTGTGGTCTACCGCACCAGAAGCACGGAACGCGCCAAGTCCAGATCGCGCATTCGTCACTGTGCGGTTCAGCGGTGGGGACTCCAAGCGCGTCGAACAGGTAATCGACATCGCCGCAGACACCTGGAGCACGATGCTCATCGCTGCTGCCGACATCCCCGAGGGTACGACGGCATGTACCGTGTCCTGGCACGCAGACGACGTGCCTTCCTGGCGAACCATTCCCGGTCTCGAGCCGGTCACAAAATCGAATCTCGCGCTGTCTATGTCGGAGCCGCTTGCGCGTGCATCACAAGACGATGGAGACGCGCCGAGTGTCATCCTTGTAACGATTGACGGTCTCTCCGCTAAACACCTGCAAACATTTGGATATGAACGGGAGACGTCGCCAAACCTCCTGGCCTTCGGAAAGCGCGCGCTGCGCTATCCGCTCGCTTATACCGTTAGCCCCGATTCGGAAGCCG
>JAJDAB010000230.1 GCA_029262095.1 Candidatus Hydrogenedentota bacterium | reverse complement strand
TCCGCGCCCTGATCGCGAAACCATTCCGCTGCGGCGGTGGCGAGATACGCGCCTTGAATGCGCCGCAATGCTGGCTCGTCGCTCGTCGCGACAATTACGACCGACCGGGCCAATCCTTCCGGCCCCAAGTCACGCTCGATAAATTCGCGCACCTCGCGGCCGCGTTCACCAATCAGGGCAATAATATTTACATCCGCGCTCGTACTTCGCGCGACCATCCCTAGTAATTTGCTCTTGCCCACGCCGCTCCCGGACAAGATACCGATGCGTTGGCCACGGCCACACGTCATGCACGCATCAATGGCTCGAACACCGGTTTCAAGCGGCTCAGCGATTCGGGATCGAGTCATGGCCGCCGGAGGAGCTGCCCTCAACGGAACACGGTCACCGCCCAGGAGTGGACCACGCTCATCAAGCGGTTGGCCCATACTGCCGATAACCCGACCAAGATGACCGAGTCCAATGCTGACCTGGGGAGGCGCAAACGTCGGGAGCACAAGTGCCCCCGGGGATACGCCCGCTGTGTCCGCAAGCGGCATCATGATCACACGATTCCCGCGAAACCCGACCACTTCAACTGGCACGCTCTCTGCCTCGCCGTCATGTTCGATATAGCATAAATCGCCCACGCGCATGGGCGGCGCGGAGGCTTCAATCGTGAGGCCGACCACTTCGGTAACTCGACCGTACACCGCAATGGGTTTCGCCTCGCCAACGCGCTCAAGATAGGATTCTATTGATACGGCGGACATAATTACGCGTCTAGGGCATCGAATATGCGGCCCAGCTGCTCCTCCAGTTGTGCATCCACATGTAGAGCGTCGGAATCAATCACACACCCACCAGGCGAAACCGTCTCATCGGATACGATATTTACTTCGGGTGCGTCAGCCATGGTCTGAGCGATGTCAATTCCATTTTCTTCAAGCGCGGCGATGTCAGCCGGATTCAAATGTAACACCACGCGTTCGCGTTCGCTCATGGCGCTGACCGCGGCATGGACTGTCGCCTGAATCAATTCCGTATCCGTGGCTCGTAGTTCGCGTCGCAACACCCGTTCGGCCGCTGCACGGGCCAACAACACGACGGACGGTTCAAACGACTCCAAGAACTGTTCATGGGATAACCGAATCGCTTCTGCGGAACTGCTGAAAACCGCAGCGGCCTCTCCCACTTTTTCAAGAAACGCTGCTTTGCCCGCTTCCTCGCCCCGCCGTAAGCCTTCGGCATAGGCTTCTTGGACTTTCTGTTCGGCTTCTCGTCTCGCTTCGGCCAATACTTCGGCTGGATCGATTTCCGGTTCAGCCTCTTCAACCTCAACCGGTTCGGATTGTTCATCAATTTGCTGCAGCTCACCGCCCTCGAAAGGCGTATACGCTTCCTGCAAGTCTGATCGCGATTTTATAATGCGAGCCGGCATTCGAAACTTCGATTATACGATGACATCGTCTTCGCCCCCGCCGCCAATAACGATATCGCCTGATTCTTCGAGACGACGAACGACGCCGACAATTTTTTGTTGTGCTTCCTCGACGTTGCGCACGCGAACCGGCCCCATGAATTCCATTTCTTCGAGAATCATTTCGCGAGCTCGGGTCGACAGATTTCCGAGAATCTTGTCTTTCAGTTCGTCGCTTGCGGTTTTCAACGCCAGCCCCAGGTCTTTCTGGTCAATATCTCTGAGCGCTTTCTGTATGCCCGAATCTTCAACGTTGATGAGGTCGTCAAATGTGAACATCAAACGGCCTATTTCATCGGCCAATTCCGGATCTTTCTCCTCCAGGTCGGCCATGATCGCTTTCTCCGATCCACGATCGATGCAATTCATAATTTCTGCGACATCGCGAATGCCGCCGGCGAACGTAAATCCCTGGCTGAATACTGAAGCCATCTTCCGCTCAAGTACGCGTTCGACCTCACGCACAATTTCCGGCGGCGTACGGTCCATCGTTGCGATGCGCATCAATACTTCGGGCCGCACTTCCGCAGCCATTCCGTTGAGAACGACCGCCGCGACGTTCGGTTCAAGATGCGCGAGAATAAGCGCGATGGTTTGCGGATGTTCGTCTTGAATGAAGGATGATATCTGCGATGGATCCGCACGTTTTAGAAACTCGAACGGAACTTCTTGCAGACTACTCTGGAGCTTGGTCAATATTTCCAGTGCGCGTTCCGGCCCGAGTGCCGATTCCAGTAGACCGCGCGCATAATCGATTCCTCCCGCTGTGACAAAGCGGTTGGCCACGTACATGGAGTGAAATTCTTCCAATACGGATTCCCGCGTTTCGGAATCGACTCTGCCGAGGCTCGATAGATCAAGCGTGAGCTGCTCTATTTCTTCTTCTTTCAGATTGGACAGAATCTTGCCCGCTCGCTCAGGATCAAGACAAGCGAGAAAAGTGGCGGCCTTCGAACGTCCGTCCAATGCCGATTCAGCATTATCGCCCATAGGAATATTCCATCAATAAAGGCGCGATCATGTCTAAGCTTCGTCCTCCGTGAGCCATGTACGCAACAATGCGGCGACAGCTTCCGGTTCTTGCTGAGATATGTTGTTGACTTCCTCGGCGATCTCTTGTTTTCGCAAATCCTCCGGCGACAAATCATGTCCAAGACTGGATGCCACCACCGCTTCTTCCTCTTCGGGCACTTCTTCTTCGACAAATCCCTTCGCAAGCCTTCTTAGTATCACGAACGCTGCGAGCACCAATAAGAGTCGACTCGTCCACCATACGATGGGGTTTTGCATGATCTGAGAGGTCATACTATTCATTTTACCCACAAAATTCGTTTCTTGGGCGGCGCTCATACCACTCGCGCCTGCGAATACCATTGATTCCAGGGGCCGATCGAGTGCTGCAATTTCGACATCGTCCTTCGTCATCCCGTAGCCGATACTGTTAGCGATAGTTGTCTTGAAGTGTTCGACTTCTTCGTCGCTGTATTTCTCGTACGTGAACTCGCCGGTCGGATTGCCTTCTTCGTCCAATTTGTCAACTTGTTTCGCGCCGACCGACGCGGAAGCCGTAACTGATTTTACCCGCCCCACAGCAAAGTCTGTTGTTGTGACCGTACTGGGCAGTTCCATGTTCTCCGTTTTGCTCTCGGTTTCTTCCTTGGTCTGCGTCCCGCCCGGCACGACCGAATCACCATCGGGCAAATTCGAAATCGCACCAGGTGGACCTTGCGGCAAACTATCCGTAGTACTCAAGGTCGTGCTATCCGATTCGCGACTAATCACTTGACCTTTGTCAAACTTTTCTTCGTATTGGGTTTGTCGTGAGAAATCGCGTTCCACGCTCACACTCACGACGGCCGCGACTTTTATGGCGGCAAGGTTCGCTTCCGCTTTCCTTTTGTACTCGCGCTCGAAACTACGATTCGCTTCCAGCATCTTGTCGCTTACGCCGCCGAACTCGTCCGTGCCCGGCGCGTTTAACACCGTGCCATCAGAGAGTGTTAGCGTCACGTTTTCTTTCGTTAGATTTGCAGGGCCAAACGACGTAATGATGCCGAGCAGTCCTTCGATCTGCTTTTGCGAGGGCTTGCTACTAACATCCAACCTCACTCCCGCCTTGGACGGTTCCTGTGATTCCGAAAATAGACTGGACTCGGCCACTTCGATGTGAACCTGCGAATGGTTCACGAAATCGTAGCCATTTAGCATTTGCTGCAGGGTACCCATCATCGCGCGCTTGTAGTTCACGTCATTTACGAACTTGCTCGTCATCAAGTCCGTGGAATCAAAAATTTCGAAGCCGACACCGTACGGCGACGACGGAATATTCTCGGCGGCAAGATCGAGTCGTAAGTTTGCAGCACGATTCCGGGGAACCTGAATCGTTCCGCCATTGCCTTCGACACGAAACGGAACGTCGAGTTCAACGAGTTTGTTGCGAATGAGTGCGGTGTCTTCCGGTGGTAATCCAGAATATAGGTTTACGTACTGCGGGGTGGCGCCCCATGCCACAACAAATACCACCAATGCCGCCGTGGCCAACCCCGTAAGGGCCAATTGTACGCGCGCGCTGGCGGTGAGGCTTCCCCACGACGCCACCAGGTTGTCGCGAAACTGGCGAAACATCTCTCTGTTCAACTCGAGTCCCCCGCTACTGCTTGTGCAAGCCGCGGCAATACTTTAATGCGATCCATTAATGACGCATCACCACGATCTCTATATCAACACGCAACGTGCGCAACTCCGGATGCGCAGCGCGTGAACTTCGCGTGTGCCGGGAAGCAGTTACCCGTATGGCACAACCCCCAAGCGGCCCTGACGAAAGACCCTATCGGTAAACGGACGCTTTGAAGCGCCCCGGATCACCGATGATGCCCGGGAGTTATTCGATGTTATTCAACTATGACCTCCGCGCGCCGGACGGCCGGCACCACTTCGGTGTACCTTCCGTCCTCTAAACTCTGTGACACGCCCCACGATTCCCAGTGCGCTTCGACCGCTACTTCCGGGTCTTGTAGACCCAAAAACAGCTTGCCTGGCTGACGCTGCGCTGGCCTGACGGCCAATGCCAACGCCACGGCGCAAGGTACCGCGAGTGTTACTACTACGACTCGGTAACGGTCGCTCACTGGCAACCGCGTCCATCCCTCGAACATACCGGCCGCGAACGTTTGGAGAACTGCCACGGACGTTGTTCCCTTACCTACTTGGCGAACGCCAAACGCTCGCCAAGTCCCCTTAGATACGCTATACCTGCATCCGCATAATCTCTTCATATGCGGCTACAATCTTATTCCGGACCGCCGTCATGGATTGAAAAGCGATGTCCGCTTTTTCAACCGCGACCATCGCGTCCGTAATGTCCTTAATCTCTCCGGACACCAATTTCTTTACCGTCGAGTCCGCTTCGCTTTGCAGACGCTGCACTTCCCCCACCGCCTCGGACAATGTGTCCTTGAACGATGTGGCGCCCTCGACGCCCGGCGCTTTCGGTTTCGCCATCGACGGATTGACTTCAATCCGCTTCGGGCCAATTGCGCCTACATTAAAACCGTCTGCCATGACTCAACTACGCCTCAATAATTCGCATCGCCCGGGCGCCCATCGTGCGGCCCGCGGTGATGATTGCGATATTGGCTTCGTATGCCCGCTGCGCTGACAGCAAATTCACCATCTCAGAGGACAGATTTACATTCGGATATTCGACAAACCCATCCGCATTCGCGTACGGATTGTCCGGTTCATACACCTGCTTCAACGGCGACATGTCCTTGGCGACCCGCGTCACCTCCACACCAAACTTGTCCGGCCGCGCCGGACCGCCCAGTTGGTGGCCACGCAACATTGCCATCTGGCGGCGAAATGCCCCACCCCCAGGGGTCACTGGCGTCATCGCATTCGCGATATTGTTCGCGATGACGTTCATACGGGTCCGCTGGGCTTTGAGCCCGCTGACCGCGATATCCCTGGCCGAAATGCCGTCTAACAAGATGGTCCCCTTTTTTCCCACCGGAAAATTCTTCCCCCGGTGCGCGCAATATACAACATGTTGGGCCTAAGCACAATACCCGGCACAATTTTTTCTACATATTGATCCCTACTCCAACGAATCACTACCTATCGTAGGCGCTGAAGCATCTCCCTGGCCTGCGTGAACCGCTTCGTCAATAGCGCCCCAAACAGGTCATAATTACCGGAGTTCTTGTTCAAAGCGTTCATTTCATGCTCGAGATCGACTTTGTTGAAATCGTTCTTCGATAAGATCGCTTTTCGCTCGAATTTGGCCCCTGCTCGTGGACGGCCTCCCAGGTGCAACGGGTGGGTCTTGCGGAGAGCGACCGACCGTTTGCCCTGTATGACGTCCTGAAGCGTGGCCTTGAAATCGAGCTGTGTCGGGTTATACCCGGGGGTATCCGCGTTCGCGATGTTGTTCGCGATGAGGGTGTGGTTCGTCACCGCCACCTTCATCGCGCCGTGCAACAACCGCGCCGTGTCCACCCCTTCAAACACCCATCGCCCTCCTTCCAAGTAGTGATTGACAGTTCTCCGGGCGACTAAAGAGCAACCGGCGTGCCAGGGAGCAGAGCAGGAGGACGAAACAGGGTAACGCTATAAAACAGGATGACTTACGACACAGTAGACAAGCCTGGAAATTTCGCACCAGTCGCTCGAAGGGGGACAAGATTTCCCCCGCAGGAACTTTTCTGCATGCCGACGCACCAGGCAAATACAAATATCCCGTTCATCCTGTAATCCCGTCAAAGAAAAAATGCAAGACAGGATTACAGGATGAACGGGATGATTCGCGGAACCTGAAACAATTTAATTCGTAGTGAGTCCAGTTATTTCCTGAACTAAATTATGAATGGCTACTGTCCCAGCTTTTTGCCCTGATTATTCTTGCATTTTTCAGAAACTCTAGATGAACCCTTTGCTCAAGTCACCATTTGAGCTCGACGGGCTCGACTCCGCAGTGAGAAACATATTCATTGAAGTACTTGGCAAGCCACATGTATTTTGCGCGCACCTTTAGTGCCGTTTGAGATTGCATTTGGTCTTCGATGACAGCTCGACCATCTCTCATGAACTCATCGTACGGCTGGTTCTTGCGAACCCATGTTAACTTCCATCCGCCGCCGTGCAATTGTTCACGATGAATATACTTGGTGTCATTTCGCGCTATATCTCCATTAAAGAAGTCGAAGTATGGAATTCCGTCTGAATCGCTCCGGATAAAATCCGAAACAGACCTGCCGGCGTTATCCGAACTAGGCGAACATAGAGGGAAAGCCTTAACGGCTCGATGAATTTTCTCAGTAGCGTTTCTTGGCAACGCATTCTCCATCTCAGTTATGTGCCTGATCAGGTTACCACTGAAAATCAGACGCGGATGAATCGCAATTTCGCTTTCAAGTTTGTAGGCCTCCACAAGGGCCGGACCAATTGATACGTGCGCAGCTACTTCCTCAACCAGTTCCTGCGGCGAATCATCTCTGTCCTTCCATGCGGAGGAACCAGCAACACTGTTTGCTCCCGGGAGGCACCAGCTATCGTGCCAGTACATGCCGCCTAGCGTGATCGCGCCTCGAAGAAAGCACCCCGCACCCAACAGCAGATCGTGAACGAAGCGAATCTTATCTAAGAGCGAAGACAGCTGATGGCTGTCAGCCGGGACGAACAGCAAAACAGAATCTGAAAATGTCCGATTCTGTAGCACGAAATACTTTTCATTTTCGACAGCAATCTCGGCCCCCTCGTATTTGACATTTCGTTGGGAATACTTTGGCAGTCTCATCCTGGCTATCGTGCTTAGTAGTTCGATTAGTACTTTCCGCGTCTCCGCCTCGTCCGCACTTTTCTCGACAAGTTTCTCGAATCCCAAAATGTCGAAATATGCGACATAACAGTTTGTGTAGTCTGGCACGTTTTCGGTCATTCTCAACGTCCTCATTTCTGGGTAGATAAATGTGGGCTGGCCGGCGATTCGGATCCCATTGGGCCAAGGAATGAAGTTGTTGTCTGCGTCGGTTGGAAACTGTCATCCACCATACTCGCGAGGCATGTTTGAATAGGCAT
The DNA here is from genome assembly GCA_029262095.1 of Candidatus Hydrogenedentota bacterium. Classification (GTDB taxonomy): domain Bacteria; phylum Hydrogenedentota; class Hydrogenedentia; order Hydrogenedentales; family SLHB01; genus JAJDAB01. The sequence continues at coordinate 4,389 of JAJDAB010000230.1, read as the reverse complement.
CGTCGAATCCGGAATAGCAACCATCAAGGAAGCTACAAAGTCCGCCGGCTACTTTCTTGAGTTCGACTAGGTCGACGTGGCGCGGGACATTCGGGGAGTCTTCAATTGAAGGACGTCCATCCGTCGTTGTCGCATAACGAAATGATTGGCCTGATTTGTCGAGGTCGTGAAACTGCCTAATGATTTGTTCCGCTGCGTTTGGGACGTCCGGGCTGGAGTCTGACCAAAACTTTAAGATCGCGGGCTTCAGAACATTCCACAGTCTGTGTAAGTTGTGACCTGAGAGCACGTCCTCTACTTTCCGGGTTCGTTCTACGAGTTCAATCGCGATTGCGGCTTCGATTCCCAGTTTGAGGTCTAACTCAATAGCATGCCGATAGAGGTACGCAATTGGCGCGAACAGATTGCCTGGGTAAAACATGTAATTTTCGCGTTCGAGCCTATCTACGATAATATCCGCCGCTTCTCGAAAACCGTCCGCGTGATATCCAATGTGAGGGTGCAGTATCAGGTGATCGATCGTAGCGATCTTCTTCGTCAACAAATCCGGATGGGAGCCTCGTCCAAAGGCTACGTCGCCTTTTCTTGGCCAGGGACGTTCTTTTTCTTCGTCCATCACAACTCTACCTTCTCCGCTGGTGGGTGGTCGTGGAAGAATTAGGGACAACGATCCATTGTTGAAATGCGCATAGCAGTAGTAGTTTTCTTATTGTACGGCATCGCCTTCAGCAAATCGTTTGTCCCAGAGTATAGCGAAGCTAAGGTTGAATCGCAGTTCATCCCAATCGCCCCTCGTTTACATCGCCATTCTTGGTCGAGGAGGCCCGTCGTATGGCTTGGCTCCCTCATTCGGAACATTTCGTTTCGGCACCGTTGTGTGACCAGCCTGCTTCGCGTCCGGGGCCTTAATAAACCCGTGATACCTCCCCATCCAGTAATCTTCGAGCCAGCCAGCGGACGGCGTGACGGATCGGCTGCCCGCTCCGCCGTCGTAGTCGAGTGCTGGACGGCTTCCCCATAGGGCGGAGATTTCGCGGGGCGACATGGCGCGCGTGCCGCCCATGTAGGGTGTGTATCCGGGTTCCACGGCGAGGTCGGCGCGGTGGGAGTTGCGCCAATTGTGGCAGATGGTGTCGAGTGTAAATTCCCGAAGGTGTTGCACCGCTTCATCGACTTCGCAATCGTTACCGGTTAGTGCCCCGTAGACGAAGTTGTAGTACGGCACTTTTTGCATTCGCATCACTTCCCAATGCCGTTCAAGGCTGCGAAGATAAATGGATCTCAGCTTTGGATCGTCCGCATACATCAGTAAGGGGTAATAGCAACGAAACGCTAGTTCATCGTCCCAGGGCACTACGGATTCCGGGGGAAATGTTAGTTTTTGGCGAACGGTGTAGGTGTGGTACCCCCAGTCCAGTAATTGTTGAAGTCCGTCCCGGTACTTTTGGTCATCGCTATACGCGATTGCGGTCCACATGTACGTTTGTGCTTCCATGCCGTTGAGCCCGCGCGCTTCATGACCGTACGGTCGCAACAAATACTCGGGGTCCCAACGCCCCCAGCGCGTAGGTTCACCGTCCATGTCGCGCAACACCCAGCCGTTGTCGATGATGTGATTTGCGATCCTGGTGATGTGATTTTTCGCGCGTTCCTTTTGATCGCCTTTCGCGACGAGGTCATGAAAAATGGAGACGGCGTAGATGTGCGAGTTGATCTCGTCGCTTGAAGTGTCGCCTTTCCATTGCCACTTTTTGTCCTCGGTTTCATACCATTTCGCCGGTAGTCCGCCGCTACCGCGGGTCGACCGATGCCCCTTATCAACACCCGGCACCCAGATCGCGCGAGCGACAAACCCTTCGACAGGCGTGATGTCTTCGAGCCAAATCATCGCTTCAAACGAGTCGACCGCTTCGCGGCGCGCATCGGCGTCACCGGTCGCGGCGTACTTGAATGACATTGCAGCGAGGTAATGTGCGGTATGGCCGCCGTCGTTATCGCTGATTTCGCGAATCCAACCGTCTTCGTCGCCACTCCAATACAGTTTGTGGATGAAGCCGAGTCGTTTGTGTCCCCACTCGTCGAGTACGCGCTCGAAGTGGGCCGCTTTCTTGAGCAAGGTGTATGGCTCGTACCGAATAATGCCGACTCCCGCGTCCGTCGCGATGTACACAACGTGATCACCGACCGCGATGCTGTGCACGTTGTTCCCGGGTAACCACTGGTCCGCACCGAAGTAGTGAAAGTCATCGTCGGTCATTCGAATCGCGCCCGTGGAGGTACCAATCCAAAGGTCGCGGTCGAAACCACGCGCGATACACGTCGTGTCTTCATACGGCAAACCATCATCGCCGGTCAGAAAAGTCATGGCCATGCCACGCAATACGCCGAGCCCGCGGTCAGTCGCAACAAACAGCCGACTGCCCAGGGACAAAATATCGCGCATACTTCTGGAAGGCAGCATGCCCCAATCGATGGAATCGGTTTGCAACGCATCGCCGTCCAATAACGCAATACTGCCTGCGCGCATGAAGTACAGTGTGCCGCTATACGATTCAATCCCGTCGATCGGCCCGATACGAATTGGATCCGCAAGCACTTGACTGCCATCGGCCATAATGACGGTGGTGTTACTGGAAAGGTAGCCACTCTCGGGCTTGATGTTTACGAAGGCCCCATCGTCGAAGCGTAAGATATCGTCTCTCGTCGCACCATGCACCGCACCGTTATGCATGCACATGTCGACGAACGAATCGTCGCCCACGCGCGTCCACGTCCCACCGCTCAACTGGTGTGTGCCGTCCGCTGCAGCCACCCACAATGCATCGCCTAAGGACCACAACCGACCGGGATTCTCGGGAGCGCCCGAAGCGATCCCCAACACGCTCCCGTCGAGTTTCAGCAATGCGTCTTGCTTTATCGCGTATAGGTTGTCGCCGTGAATCGCGAGCGCGGTGACCGGTGCATCGGTGGCGATTTCCTCGCTGATTTCTTGTAGATAGACTTCGTCTTCTGCCGGTTTCCACAACGTCGCCGTCGCTGGTTCGCCATAGGCGACGGCGAACGAAGACGCAAACAATCCCAGAACGGTCAAACGAAAGCATAGAGCCAACACACGCATACCTCCCCTGGATTTGAGACGGACTTGTTATACCTTTTTGACGTGCTGATCGCTATGCGGTAGGTAGAGGTCCATCAAGTCAAGAGTCGACGCGGAAACACGACTTGGGGTGCGGTGGCTTGCTTACCCTTGCCTCGCGTCGCCCGTCTAATTCGCCGTGCCTCTACTTGGCAGGGTTATCGATCATGCGAGACGAGCCTCGCACTGACAAAGCGGTGGCGAGCCACCGCACTCCATATAAGAGTTCTATCAATGCCCCAATGCGCGTGCGAATACGCGGTCCGCCCATCGGTCCGGAAGCATTTTCAGAAAGAGACGCTGGCCTACCCCATCGCCCATGCGGTAGCGAGTCTTTGGACGTTTAGACTCTAACGCGTCAACTATCGCATCAACTACGACTTGTGGATCTGCAGCGCGCTTCTCCGCGTCCGTCGCGTACTTTGTAATTGCTTGCAACAATCTTCCGTAATGCTCGGTCAACCCGGGAGGTGCATTCGAAATGAACGAAGACGAAGCATCGCGGCCCTTCTCCCAAATTTTTGTGGCGATAGCCGCGGGCTGCATGACGCTAACCTCGATTCCTGTCGGTCGCAATTCTCGCCGCAGCGCATCGGAGATCGCTTCGACCGCAAATTTCGATGCGCAATACGGTCCGAGCATCGGTGTCACGGTAAATCCGCCGACAGAACTAATGTTGATGATCCGCCCTTTCGTTTGGCGAAGTTGCGGAAGAAACGCCTGCGTTACCGCGACAAGACCGATGACATTTACTTCGAACTGCCAACGCAATTCATCGAGGCCGATGAATTCGATAGGGCCGTTTACGGTGATTCCCGCATTGTTGATAAGACCAACCAGCGGAGATTCGTTTTCGGCAGCAGAAACTTGATCCGCGACGGCCGCGATTTGTTCGGCCTTGGTAACGTCGAGATTTACGCACGTCAGTCGGTCAGACGCCGCGGCCTTCAGGCGCTCACCATCCTCGTCACTTCTCACGCTGGCAAACACAGCGTATCCCAGAGCATCGAGACCTAGCGCACACGCGTATCCAATGCCTGTGGATGCACCCGTGACCACTATAGAATCCTTGTTTGTCATCCTTAAACGGTCCTTTTCGTTAATTCAGCAAATCCATGGTGCAACGAAAGTGCGAGTAGTTGGTATACATTAGTGTCCATCGTGAACATTGGACTTGTGGTTTTGGGGGCAATACTGATACCATATCTGGTGTTTCCAGCAGTAGCAAGGGGGCAGTCCTAGGGGCATCAACC
>JAJDAB010000229.1 GCA_029262095.1 Candidatus Hydrogenedentota bacterium | reverse complement strand
GCCCTCGTGTTGCCGTTTATGATGAAGGTGTATCCGGATGCGAAATACGTCGTATTGACGCGGAATCCACTGGCAACGTTTTCGTCGTTTGCTAATTCGTTTTTCGACGGGGACTACCATGCCGCTCAAGAACACAATCCATTGCTGGAACGGTATGTGCCCGCGTTGGTGGCCATGTTGCGGCAAGACGAAGTGCCGTGCATGCACGTCCGCTATGAGGGTTTAGTGCACGATCCCGAAATGTGGATGAAGCGAATCTACGACTATATCGGCGTGCCCTTTGAAGCGGAGACCATCGACTACGGTAATCGCGAGTCCGCCGTCGACCATGGAAAAGGGTTGGGCGATCCGATTGGAGTGCAACAACATTCGCGGCCGAGCACTGCGTCGATCGAAAAATGGGTCGATGAACTTTCCGCGGACCAATCGAAATTACGAATGATGCAAGGCATTCTCGCGAAGTTGGACCCCTCGGATTTGGATGCGGTGGGATATCCTGCCGATGAAATCTGGAAACCGCTGGAAGAAGCGGGCGTAAGGCCTGTTCCGAAAACGCCGAAACTGACTCGCTATCGCATGCAGCGCAAGTTGATTGTGCGACTTCGCGCATTGGCTAGATCCAATGCGACGCTGCGTGGAATGCTCAAGAAGGTACAACTCGCGAGCGACGTTCTACTCCGAGAGTGACCTTCGCGGCGCTACGGTTGCACGTTGATGAAGTTTGGCTTCACTTCAGTGTCCATGCCCACAGGGGTCGTAACTGTCAGCGACACGGTGTAAAGCGACATCGTGGTATAGATGCCCTGGGCCACGTAGATATGGGCTGGGCTTTGAAGTGTCGAACTCCCGCCGTCTCCAAAATTCCAAGACCAAGCGCTAATCGGAGATGAACCAGGAATTGATAAGTCTGTGAACTGAACAGACTGGCCCGGCATCGGAGTCGTATCTGACACCGTGAAATCCGCAGTCGGAGGCGCAGGCTGCACGTTGATGAAGTTCATCTTCATTTCGTCGTCGCTGCCCACTTCAGTCGTCACGACCAAGTACACACTAAACGCGGCCGCCATCGAGTACATGTGCGATGGGTTTTGCAAATTCGATGATTGCCCATCGCCAAAGTCCCAAAGCCAGGAACTAATGGTTCCGGTACCTGGATTTGACAAATCAGTGAACTGTACCGCTTGGTTTATGAATGGTGTTTGCGGCGCAGCGGAAAATTCGGCGGTTGGCCCGACCATGCCGGACACGCCAATCTGAATCGTTCGTGTATCGGAGACCACACCATTGGACACCGTTAGCGACACCGCGAACGTACCAACGTTGTTGAAAATATGAACTGGATTCTCAAGGGTGCTGACCGGAGATCCGTCGCCAAAATTCCATACGAATACGGTGATAGGCGGTTGACCCGGCGCAACAGTGGACGCGTTCAAGAACGTAATGGGACTACCGGCGATTGGCAATGAGGGCGTAATCGTGAAGTCGGCCCGAATTCGGGATGTAGCAGTTATGTCGACCGTCACGGGTTGAATACCCGGGGCCGAAACCGTTACTCGACCGAAGTTTGCACCGACATTCATCAACGCGCGATTGACGGTCACCGTGACCAACGCTGGATCGCTGGGACCAGCAGAATTACCGATCAATGGAGTAACACTGATCCATGGATGACTGCCAGAGACGGTGAAGTTTGGCGCGATACGAGACGTGGCAACTTTGGAAATGGTGAAAGATAGCGAAGTATCCGTTTCGCCGAACGCAAGTTCTTCGGTGGACGAAAGGAAGGCGACCAAGAAGTCCGGTTGACCGGGACATCCTAACGCGCCTGTTAGCAACAGAGGCAGTAAGAGTAGTCCCGCCAACGCCTTAAACGGCGAACGGAACGAACGTCGAACATACTGAGTACACCGATCCATGGGCACCCCAAATTTCACAACCACCACTCCCAGTTCCTTCGGAGAACTATACCATCTTGCCAATGGTTTGATACCAGAGTCAACTATTTCCGAGATGGTCTATCCTTGAACCCGCAGCCAATGTGACCCAAATTTAACGACTTAGCCCTTGCAAGAGCCAATTTCGGTACTGACACCACCCAAGTGTCAACTAACAAATCTAAAAAATATATGAATTCTAGTCGATACTACTCAACCGGTGACCCGGCAAGCTCTCGTGATTGCCCTCTGCTTGGACCCGATTCATCTTTGACCGGCTTTGGCAGCTTTCGCGCTTTAAAAATCAGTTCACCACGGCAAATGTAATCGTGATCCAGGATTTCGTATCCGCGCGAGACGATCGCTTCTCTCAATGATTTGTAGGTGTAGAATGTAACGTGTTCATCCGCGTAAGCGCCAGGAGCGACCTTGCCATACAACCACTCGATGGAGACCCATTCCCAACGATCGTAGTCTGGCGTGCCGAGCACGAGAATTCCACCCGGCTTGAGTACGCGGTCCAGTTCGTCAATAAGTTTGCCGTCTTCATCCGGAATATGTTCGATGACTTCCGAGCTGATGGCGCATTCAAACTGTTCATCCTTGAACGGCAACACCATGCCGTTGGATTGAATCAACAACTTATTGCTCTTCCGCATATACGCGAGTTTGTCGTGCCGCATGTCGACACCGATAGCGTGCGGCAAGTCCGATAGAATCCGGCTCGATCCGCAACCCACATCGACGGTTGAGACGACCGCAGGCGTGAATCGCATAATGATTTCGTGCCGCTTCCGCTGCCAGTATTTCTGTAACCAGATGCGACTATTGAATGCGCGGGCGTCATAGTCCGGAAATTCAACGGAATTGCGAAGACGCCACATCCGGCGAAATAGCCTCAAATAATCGATGCCAAAGCTGAAAATTCGGGCGTGGGATATGCCTGTTTGACGGGGCTTGTAGTGAAATGGAACTTCCACAATGCGTTGCCCGCGCCCAAATGCCTTTAGTAGCAGCTCGATAAGAATGACGAAGTTTGTGAACTCGAGGTCGATGCGCTCGAAGATATTCCGGTGGTACAACCGAAATCCGCTCGAAAGATCTTTGGCCGGAATAGACAGGCCGTAGGCGAAAAACGTATTCAGAACCTTGCTTAACAGTAGCCGGAAGAACGGTTGGTCAGCATGCGCCCCGGGTACATAACGCGATGCGATTACGATGTCGCCTTTTTCCCGTTGCTCCCACATCGACTTTATGAACTCGGTGGGGTGCGAAAGATCGGCATCCATCGTCAATACGAATTCGCTGTTCGCTTCTTCCATGCCCCGAACGATGGCCATGCCATAGCCTTTACGTTCTTCGAGAATGTAGCGAACACCCGCGTTCTCGGCCACGGCTCGTGTGCCATCCGGCGAGTCGCCATCGACGACCAGGATTTCCCATTGAATCCCGAGGCCGCTCAAGGCTTCTTTCACTTCCGGGATCAGGCGATACAGATTGGGTGCTTCGTTAAGACTCGGCAGCACGACCGACAGATCGAGCGTGTTGCGTTTGGGCTTAATTCGCATCCAAAATCACCAGGGTTGGCCAGAATCCGCGATCCACAGTTGTGCGGGCGTCAACAGTTTAGCAAATAGCCAGCGTTT
>JAJDAB010000228.1 GCA_029262095.1 Candidatus Hydrogenedentota bacterium | reverse complement strand
GCCGACACACTCTCTGACGATGAAAAGAAGGCGCTCCTACCCGCGATTGCGATGCGATTCGAGCAGGCGAAACGATACGACGAAAGCGCAAATCTATATGGCCAGGCGGGAGACCTTGCCCGCGCCGCGGAGACGTTCGTACTCGCGGGGAAATTGCGTGAGGCGGCACAATGCTATCGCCAAGCGGGCAAGGAAAAAGAGTCGTCTCAAATCGTAGGGCGCTACCATGAGACGCGGAGCGAATGGCCACAAGCGGCGGCGGCATATGCAAAGGCGGCAGACTTTTTGAAAGCCGGCGAATGCTTCACCAAGGCCGCCGATATGGCACGGGCGGGCGATTGCTTCGAACGGGTTAAAGAGTTCTACCGGTCGGGCCTCGCGTATGCGAAAGCCGCCCGGTTCAAAGAGGCTATTCGCGTACTGCAACAACTGACGGATAAATCGCCAAACTTCGACGAGTCGCGAGGGTTGTTAGGTCGTTGCTTTTACGAATTGCACGACTATACGCATTGTGCAGCCGCACTCGACAATCACCTCACCGGCCAGCGCGTCGACACGAGCAATATGGAGTACTTCTACATGCTCGCGCTGGCGTACGAGCAACTCGGCCAGTTGGACAAATGCCAGGAACTGCTCTACAAAATCCGATCGGTCAGTACAAGCTTCCGTGATGTAACGCAGCGCATTTCGAATGTTTCTTCCCGCATTTCGATGCAAGACGGCGCAACGCAAGTCACACCGTACAGCGGCGGTGGCTCCTCAGGGGGTGGCGGCGAAGCCATGATGGGCAATGTCGAGAATTCGCTTGAGGGCCGATACGAACTTGAGAAGGAACTCGGCCGCGGCGGGATGGGCGTTGTGTATATGGCGCGCGATAAGCAACTGGACCGGAAAGTCGCGCTCAAGTTTCTTGGCACGCTCATCGACAATTCAGAGGAATACCGGCAACGGTTCGTACGGGAAGCAAGGACTGCGGCCAAAATATCGCATCCCAACGTCATCAACATTTTCGACATTAGCGCGAGCGTGGGCAAAGCCTATATCGCAATGGAGTTCGTAGACGGGCCTTCGCTCCATGCGCACATCAGCAAGAAGGGCGCATTCGAAGTACGGAAAGCGGTCAACATCATCCTGCAATCCGCCGCGGCGTTGGCGGCGATTCACGAGGCCGGCATCGTCCATCGCGATATCAAACCGGACAACATTCTCATCGCGAAGGGCGGCCTGGTCAAAGTCATGGATTTCGGCCTCGCAAAAGCCGAGGACTCGCGCATGACGAAAACCGGCGTTGTGATGGGTACACCCAGCTACATGTCACCGGAACAAGTCTTTGGCAAAGAGGCCGATGCGCGCAGCGACATCTATTCCCTCGGACTGGTTTTCTACGAGTGTCTTTCCGGGTCGACGGTGTTCAAGACCGGCGACATTCTCGAACGCCAAATTAAGGAGACCCCGCCGCCACCCAGCGAAGTCGCCAAAGGCGTCCCCAAATCTATCGACGACATCATCCAAAAGTGCATCGAGAAAAAACCGGAAGACCGGTTTCAATCCATGGGCGAATTGGGTGTCGCGTTGCGAGCGCTGGAAGTTTAGCTTTCGTCTTCGAAAATCGACGGGATATCGCGAGCCCCGTGAATTACGCGGACGATTACCACTCCGTTAGGGATCTCGCGATAGAAAACGAGATGACTCTAGAATCCTCGGATCGGCCACATTCGAAGTTCGCGCAACTCCTGCGTGAAATACTCTCGAATGGACCCCGCACCCGGCGTGTTGGACAAGAAATCAAAAGTGTTCTCCGCTGCGTCGATAAAACGTTCGGCGACTTCGGGACTGTCCTGCGCGATGTAGTCGGCCAATTCAATGAGATCGTGTTTCGCGCGGGTCCGAATAGAGACGTGTTCCGTCATTTATCCTCGCGCGCACGGGTCTCATAACGTTTTCGTACTTCACGCCGAATGTCTTCCCAATCTTCCCGGGTCATCTCGCTGGCTTCTGATTGCAAACCCTCGATCAGCATGGTCTCCAGCTTATCCTGGTCTTTTCGCTTCCGGTCATCCCGAATTAAACATCGAAAATATTCGCTGACCGTTCCAAAACCGCCTTGGGCAACCTGAGTTTCGATAAAGGCCTTGAGGGATTCGGGCATTGAAATCGTGACCGTCTTCATGGGTTTCCACCTCCAGACCCGATCATAATATATTTGCTTATATATTCTTATTTCTGTCTGCGTTGCCGAGCTGCCCCATGGCGACGCGTATGGAACGGCGCAACTTACGAGCGAATCGACGCGAAACAATTCGAGCGGGAATGTATCCGATCCCACGGAGGATTTGTAGACGAGGGAGAGGTCACGGGCTGTTTCATATAGGAAATGTCGGTTATAGTCGTGTGCGTAGACACAGGATGGCGAAAATTGGTGGGAAATTCAGGAAAAAGCGAAATACGATTCGAGGGGACAGGTCGCGGGAAGAAATCCATCGATGGTTGCTCTGTAGAGTTCTATCTGAACCTCAAGCCTGGTCCTGAACCCGATATGATCTGTGACAATGTATCGGCAGGAACTTCGGTGCTTGAATTGGGCTGCGGCGTCGGAAGAGTCACGAACGCATTGGTCGAAAGAGGACTGGTCGTAACGGCGGTCGACAATTCCCAAGACATGCTAGCGCACGTTCAAGGTGCGAACTCCGTATGCTCCGATATCGAATCCCTGAACCTTAACAAGAAGTTCGACGCCGTGATGCTCGGTAGTTTCTTAATCAACAGTCCTAAGGAAACCATTCGGCACGATCTGTTGAAAACGTGTCGCAAACACCTCAAAAACGACGGCGTATTGTTTGTTGAATGCCATCCATTCGCGCTGCTGGAGACGATCAGTATAGGCGACAAAGGCGAACGCAACGGAGTGCATACCTACATCGATTCGGTTGAACGAAACGGCAACACTCTCAGTCTGCAGTTGCGCTGGGAGATTGATGGGGAAACCTGGACACAATCTTTTGAAACAGAGATTCTAAATGGCCGTAAACTTCAAGAGGGTCTCGAAAGGTGTGACTTAAAGTTCGTTCGGTGGCTCGATGATAGTAAGAGCTGGCTTCTGGCGAACGTTGAAGGAGCCGTGAATAAAAGTATAAATGGCGGCAACTCCTTCCAGTGTCGCCGCCAATGATCGATTCACATGTATCCCCTCTACCGCGCAAACGCACCCTCAACGCCCGCATCCACGTTCAGGATATTCCCCATTGAGCGCATTTGATCATCCAAATAGACTCACTCAAGAACTTTTTCGCCAGCTCCACAGACTTCGCATTTCCGTTGAGTTTACGTGCGCTTTCTCGGTGAACTGCACCTTGTGAGCCGAGTCGCTCGAATTAAAAACCGACCACAGCTTGCACCAGCGACCATATCTGGTCTAAATTAAGCCTTGCGCAATCCGGGAGCGAATCCATGAAATTGTCCCGCCAGATCAAACCCATCAGCTATCTCAAGTCCCATGCCGCTGAAGTGGCGCGCACATTGGGCGAACGCAAAGAGCCGCTCATCATCACGCAGAACGGTGAAGCGAAGCTCGTCGTGCAGGACATCGAGAGCTTCGAGGAAACCGAGGAGGCGCTGGCCTTGCTCAAAATCCTCGCGCTCGGCAGCCGCCAAATCGAACAGGGAAAAACGCAATCGGTTGGGGGTGTTATGAAGCGATTGCGCAAGAAAAAGGATAAGCGCTGATGCCGTTTTCGGTTGTGTTGACCGATGACGCTGCGAACGACCTCGAAGAAATCCATGAATTCATCGCGACACACGACAGCCTGCATCGCGCAGAGGCTTGGCTCGCGAGCATTGAACGTGTTTTCAATCGACTGAGCGATTCACCCAATCACGGCACCTATCCGAGGGAACTCCTTGCCCTAGGGATTCGCGAATACCGTCAGGTTCATTTCAAACCCTATCGAATTATTTATCGGGTCATGAAGAAAAAAGTCTACGTCTTTCTGATTACCGACGGTCGACGCGATATGCGCGCTCTCCTGGAACGCCGCCTGTTTGATACCAATTAGCCGCGCTCTTGAATCGCTTTTTGCCATCCGCCGTCCAGCGCGCCGTGGCCCCGTACTGTAATCATTCGTCCTTGATTGACGTGTTCAAACGTGATGTCGACCCGCTTCTCCGGCAACATCGATTCCGCGCGCTCAGCCCATTCCACCGCGACAATTGCAGGGGAATCGAATACATCCTCCAACGCAAGATCTCGAATGGCTTCGGCATCGTTCAAACGGTATAAGTCGATGTGGTAGAGCGCCGGGCCGTCGCCGTACTCGTTGACAATGGTAAAGGTGGGACTGTGGACATCTTCTTCGCGCGCAAGGACGCGTGCAAGTCCTTGTACGAAACAAGTCTTGCCCGCGCCAAGATCGCCGCGCAATGCGATGACCTTGCCGGGTCGTACGTGCGTCGCGACGCACATCGCGATCCGTTTCGTCGTGTCGGGCGATTCCGATAGAAGCGTGACGGCATCGTCCATCATTCGGAGATCAATGCGCTTTGGTATAGATCGATATACGCTTGAGCCGAAATATCCCATGAAAAATCCGCGTTCATTGCCAGCCGCCGGACCTGTCCAAGTTTGTCTTCGTTTCCGTACAAATTGAGTCCGCGCATCATCCCGTTTTGAAATCCGGGGCGCGAATCGTTGTTGTAGACGATACCGTTGCCAACACCTTGGGCAAGGTTGGTCGTTGTTGCGTCGTCGACCGTATCAGCCAATCCGCCGGTTCGTTGGACGATGGGGACCGTGCCGTAGCGCATCGCGTATATTTGGCTGAGTCCACAGGGTTCGGTGTGCGATGGCATGAGATAGAAATCCGATCCGGCATAGATCTGGTGGGCCAACGCCTCGTCGTAGCCCACCGTTATATGAATACGACCGGGATGACGTGCAGCCGCATCGGAAAGCGCATCCTCCCAGTGGCTGTCGCCCTTGCCCAGGATGGCGACCTGGAGCACTTGGTCCATCATCCACTCAATCGAGTCGACGATATGGTCCATGCCTTTGTCATGGACCAGGCGCGTCACCATCCCGAAGAGTGGTGCGTCGCAAACCCTTAAGCCTGTTCTCTCCTGCAACGCTTTTTTACAGTCCAGCTTTCCAGCGATCGCTTCCGGCGAGTAGGGCTTCGCAATATGCGGATCCGCCGCCGGATTCCACACGGTGTAGTCGGCGCCGTTCACGATGCCGGATACGTCGCTTCTACGATCACTCAACGCGGCTTCCAGTCCGTGGCCGAATTGCGGCGTCATGATTTCTTCGGCATAGGCACGGCTAACGGTATTGATCTTGGTGGCCGCACCGATCGCCGCTCGCATCAAATTGATGTTGCCTTTCCACGTCAGCGGCGTTAGCTGGTCGTCCGACGGATGGAAACCGCTCGATTGAAAGCGTTCCATAGAATACGCGCCTTGGTAGGCAATGTTGTGAATGGTGAAGATCGAAGGCGTACCAGCAAAAACGGAATCGCTTTTCAAACGCGTCTTCAAATAGGCCGGAATACCACCCGTGTGCCAATCGTGGCAATGTACGATGTCCGGCTCCCAATCCGATCCGCCGATGGCATTGAGCGCGGCCAGACAGAAAAAACTGAACCGTTCCAGATTGTCGTCGTAGTCACCGTAGAGTTCGTCGCGCTCGAAATAGTTCGCGTGCTCGATCAAGTACACAGGCACCGCGGAGTCCGGCAACAGCGTTTGGCGAACGAGACCTGGGACGGCTTGTCCGTTGATCACCGCTTCGCACGCCCCCCCCGGTTCACCGCGGAATTGAGTTGGGATCGCGCCAAACATGGGCAAAACAATGCGCACATCGTGACCCAATAGGCGTTGGGCGCGCGGTAATGCATCGCACACATCGGCCAGGCCACCGCTCTTGACGAACGACGCGACTTCCGAGCAGACATGAAGAATCTTTAGAGGAGTTTGCATTAGGTTTTCCCCGATTATTTTGTGACCACTCGAAAATAGTCAGGCTCGATATACGTGCGGACTCCGATTCCTTTGATGTGTTTCCGCAGGTACGATGCGAGCGTTGGCACGATCCACTTTTCCGTTCCGGCGTGACCGGCATCAACCACGGAGATACCCCGTATCGCAGCCAGCTCCGCGTCGTGGTATTTCACATCGCCTGTCACGAATACATCAATATCATCAGGGAGATCCCCGATCTGACCGCCACCCGATCCACCCATCACTGCTATCTCCCGCACCTTCTGTTTCGCATTTCCAATTACCCGAAGGTGCGAGACGTCCAGCACCTTACGCACGCTCGAAGCAAATGTATCGAGCGAGACCGATCGGGTTAGTGCACCCCGCAAACCGAGTGATATAGACGCATCACAGTTCTCAAGCTTCACGATATCGTAGGCGACTTCCTCGTAGGGATGCGCTTCGGACAGCGCTTGCAACGCCGCTGGTAACTTCGCTTTCAACACGATGACTTCGAATTTGTGTTCCGATTCCTCGTTCAATCGGTTCTTCGCACCCGCAAAGGGTGTGGATGTTTCTCCTGGTTTAAATGTTCCGACACCGATCCCGCTGAAACTGCAATCCGTGTAGTCGCCAATCACACCTGCGCCCGCCGCACAGACGGCGTCCCGCACCGTGCTAAGATATTTCTCGGGGACGAACGTCACCAGTTTCACTTGTTCCGCTTCCGCTACAGGAAAAAGCGGCTCGGTATTGACCAGACCGATTCGTTCCGCCAACACGGTGTTGACCCCGCCAGGCACAACGTCGAGATTTGTATGCGCGCTAAAACATGCAATTTTTGACTTCGCAATTTCCAGGCACATCGCCGTGTGCGGATCATCGGTTCTCAATGTGGCAAGCGGTTCCCAGATCACCGGGTGGTGCGAGACAATCATGTTCGCCTTTGCTTGTTTCGCCGCACGTATTACATCGGGATTGACGCCAAGCGCGATAAGTACGTTTCGGACTTTTGCGTCCGGCGATCCGATCGCGAGTCCCGGCTTATCCCACGGAGCAGCCAATATAGGCGGAGCAAGGTGGTTGATGACCGCGCAAACGTCACGAACCTTCACTGTAGGCGCTCCTTCGAAGTAGCCGGACCGGATATTAGCATGTTCGCGCGTGAGCGCCTGCTAGAGGTCCAGTTTTGGCGGCTTCGCGAAATGGCCGTTCGCGCGAACGTGGCGCTTCGTCTCATCCGCTGCACGAAGCGTCTTGTTCACGCGATACAAATGTTCCAGGATCATGAGCTGTCGATCAGCCTCTTTGTCCATCGACAACATGGTGACTTTCTGTTTTAGCGTGAACCCGACTTCATGACCGATTCGGAACGACAGGTTCGGCAAATCATTTACAGGCAATTGGTGGCCCGTTCCCAACAATTCGTGAAACTGTTCATATTGATGGGCCAGTTCTTCAACCGTAATGCCGAATTCGTCAGTGGCATTATCCAGGAATGTGATCTCTCCGCCGGAGTAAAGCTTACCCGGTACTTCGCGAATGAATGACGTCATCCGAAATACCCGTCGGCCGACCGTCAGGACGTCCATTTCGCCCTCGGGATAGGTCTTGAACACCTTTTCGAGCGACAACTCCGTACCGAACTTCGCCAGTTCACCATCAACATATGCGGGGATCCCGAACGGCGCACCCGTTTCACGGCACTCTTGAATAAGCTGCTGGTAACGCGGCTCAAAGATGTGGAGTTTTAATTCCTCTTGAGGAAACACCACCAACTGAAGTGGAAATAGCGGTAACAACATAATCGAACGATTGACGCCGCCTAAATTCCCATGCCGCCGGTCACTTCAAGCGTGTGGCCGGTCACGTACGACGCATACGGCGATGCCAACATCACGATTCCACCCGCCGCCTCATCCGGCGTTCCAGCGCGGCCCAACGGAACGACCAACGGCAACATGTCGATCATGTGCTGCGGCACACCCATCGACACTTCACGGTCCCCCACTTTAGTCTTTTCGCCTTCTTGTTTGG
>JAJDAB010000227.1 GCA_029262095.1 Candidatus Hydrogenedentota bacterium | reverse complement strand
CGCGAAAGCGGGAACCCAGAGTGCTGCCGTAAGCCCCTTTGTACTCCACTAAGAAGCCGAGTCGCGCTGAGCGACTTTTACCTTTCGTGTCCTTCGTGGTTCAATCTCGCCATCAAACCACCCGGTTAATCGGCGCTTCCCCTCGAATCACCCGCAGACAATTTTCGACCGCTTCACGGTACATCGTTTTGATGCAGTCCGTTGTCACGCCCGCGATGTGACAGGTCAACATCGCGTTCGGCGCGTCCAGCAACGGATTGCTTTCTTCAATCGGTTCCACCTCAAACGCATCCACTGCCGCAGCGCCGACTTGTCCGCTCTTCAACGCGTCTGCAAGTGCAGCCTCGTCCACGATGCCGCCACGCGCGGTATTCACGAAAACGACTTTCTTCTTCATGCGCGCGAATTCCGGAGCACCAATCAAGCCCCGCGTCGCATCCACCAGTGGCGCGTGGACGGATATCACATTGCTGGTCTCGATGAGCTCATCCAATGGCACGCGTTTGGCGCCTAACGCGCGTTCCGTCTCTTCATCCGCTGCGATTGGGTCCGAGTACACCACCTCGGTACCGAATGCGCCTGCACGCTTAGCCACTGCACGTCCGATGTTGCCGAATCCGATTATCCCTACACGTTTCCCCGCCATGTCGAAACTACCTAGCTTCAGTACAAGTCGATCGATTCGCTTGTTCTCACGGCTCTCCGTTTCTGCAGCGCCAACCTTACGCAAGCAGTAAATCATCGCCATAACGGCGAAATCGGCAACCGCATCGATGTTGGCCGTCGGCACGTTGCAAACCGGGATTTCCGCGCGTTTCGCCGCGTCGAGATCGATGGAGTCGGTCCCGATGCCAAGTTGCTGAATCAATTTCACGCCCTCGAGTCGCGCGATATCTTCGGCGGCGAGCGGGTTGTATGCGGTCGCGATCATCGCGTCGCTCCCCGCGATTTGTTCATCGCTCAAATCACCAATCCGCTCCGCGATAATCCGCTCGCACTCGTCAGGTAGCAGGGGATTAAGCGCCCGGTCACTGCCCTTGGGCAGCGTTGCAATAATCTTCACGAATTCAATCCTTTTCGAATCACGGCATCTGACTACGCAGTTCAATGCGTGCGCAGACGTCTTCGACCGCCAACCGCAACAAGCGTCCTAGCAAATCGGTCTCACCAAACTTCGGTTCACAGACGGCCTTGACGCGCTCCGGTGCTACAAGCTTTTCCCAAGCCTTGCGCGCTTTGGAAAGCCTCGCGGGATCGACGACGCCAAAAGCTAGACCACCGCGCGCCTTGAGCAACGAAAACGATGGCACATCGGTGAGCCCGTCGCCGACGTAGATCATGTTCTCAAACGGCACTCGCCGGTCCGCTTCAGCGACGTGTTCATTTACTGCGAATGGTTTTTCGATTTCATCCGCCAACAGGCCTTTGTTTATTTCGAACAGGTATCGCGTTTTGCCGGTGTAATTCACTGCGTTCTTGATTCGGCTTACAACGCCCCGATCGTTTTCCCAAAGGCGTCCGGCTCGAATGGCTCGGAATTCATTCGCAATAGAACTACCCCGAATGATCTCTTCGAGGCCGCCGCTCACGATATAAAACTCCACCGTCGGCTTGGATTCCCCGAAGCCAGCGGTAACGGATCGAAGGTCATGGAACAACTGAGGCAAACCCGAATACATGTCCAATTCCGCGCCGAACGCCCGTAACGCCGCGTTCGAAAGCCCGGCCAGCGGCTTTCCCGGTTCGGTTTCCTCTAGCAGGGCATACATCCAGGCCAGCGCCGAATCCCAGCCATCCTCAACCAGCGCATTAACCCGGCGCTTCCAAAATGAATCCGCGTCGATGCCGTGATGTTCCAATAAACGGCTGGTCGAATCTTCGGTCAGCGTGTCATCAAAATCGAAGATGACCGCGACAACGTTTTGAGGTGCAGGCATTAAGAGTCTTTCCCAGATGAATCGTTCGCGGTATCATGGCGCAATTGCTAACGTCGCGCAATTCGCCAGGAAAGGTATACCCATGCAATCCAGTTTTAAGCGTTACGCCGTGATGGCGTTGATAGTCGCAGTCCTCAGTACCGCGGACGCCCAACGGATCACCGTACCCGAAGTTGAACCCGTAGATGTGATTTGCTTCGCACTGTACACCGTTCACGAAAACACGCTTAAATTAACCGCGCAACTATATCCCTTGCCGGACGGGGCGGATCGTACGGTTCGCCTGGAGATTGAAACAGACAGTGAATGGCGGGAAGTCGCTCGTACCGAGGTCATCGAACAGGGTTGGACCGCGCCGCTCCGAGTTGAGGACTGGGATGTAACGGAAGCCCGGCGGTATCGCGTCGCCCACGGAGATGTCGCGCGGTACGAAGGCACAATACGGCGAGACCCTGTTGACAAAGACTCGATCGTCGTCGTGGCGTTTACCGGAAACTCCGTGAACGAAAAACACGGTGGTGATATTTCGCGCGCGGACATTATCGAGAACGTAAAACGAATTGAGCCGGATATTCTCTTTTTCTCCGGTGATCAGGTCTACAACCACAAGCAGCACTACGCGCACTGGCTGAAGTTCGGCCGCGATTTCGGCGAGATTGTCCGGCACTATCCCACGATTACAATCCCGGACGATCACGACGTCGGCCAAGCCAACC
>JAJDAB010000226.1 GCA_029262095.1 Candidatus Hydrogenedentota bacterium | reverse complement strand
GAATAGGAGCGTGACAACATGAAGAGTATCCAACGAGCTATTCGAATGGCCGTACCGGTGGCCGCTGTGGCGGTAGTTACGTATTCCGCGACCATTGCGCACGTACTCGCGCAAGAAAAAGAGGCCCCTGTGCTTGAGGATTTGGCGAAATTGGACGAGCTGAAAACCCTGTTCAATGACGATGAAGGCAGTCCGCGCTTGCTCCTGCTCTTTTCGCCGACATGACCGAAGTGCGTTCAAGGGGCCAGTTGGGTCCAACAAGAAGTCTTACAGAAGTATCCCGAAGCCGATCTGAAAACCTATGTGATTTGGCTCAGTATGATTCCCGGCGACACGAAAGATAAATGGAATCCTGCAATCCTGTCCGATGAACGTGTCCAGGAATTTTGGGACAAGGACCGGGTCGTCGGCAAGTGGCTCACGCGAAACATGAAGGACTGCAGACACCTTGGTTCCGTCGACTGGGATTCGTTCTATCTGTTAGACGGAGCTGCTACGTGGGGCGAAATGCTCGGGCCAGTCGAGGGATGTGGGACACCCGTTATTGGAACCGCAAAAAACCTTGCTGAAGGTCTTGAGAAACTCTTGGAACATTGACGCGTGGAGCAAGAAACCTTAGCGGCGCGGTTGCTCATACATCCGCGGGTTTGGGATTCGCCTCGACGGGCTTCTTGGCGGATTCCAGCGGCGGGAACTCGGCATCGGGGAAGGCTTGTCGCATTTCTTCGAAGGCGTCCGCCGCGAAATTCGCGAGGTCTTGCACATCCGGCACGGAGATCGCGTCGGCGGAGAAACTCATGCGCAAAAACTTGTGCATCGTGATCGCTACACAAGAGATTCCGGTGACAGGAATCAAGGGCGGTAGCGGTGATCGGTGCAGCAATTTGCGGCCCAGTAGATACAGTGGGAATTCCGGCGCGCGAACGTTACTGAAATAGAGATGTACCGGCACACGAAACATGACCTTATGGAGGACTTTGTGCGAAAAGGGGCGCGACATAATTGAATAGACGATCGCCAATCCTGGCGGCGTGAACATTGCGCGCCATGTACTAATAAAATTCCAAACCGCCATCGCCATACCGGTTTCTTTCGCGATTCGCGTCCGCTTCGTAATACATGCTAGACGGTCGCGCGGGTTCGATAAATCGAAGGGGATGGCCAGCGTTGCCGCCGCCGAACGGTTGTCGAGTCGATCACTATCGGTGGGCTTACGCAGATTGGCGGTGAATGCGATTTTCGCGTGCCGACCTTCCGTTGGGACGTTGTGCTTTTTTCCGTACCGTTCCAACGCACCGGCAACTACCGCGAGTAACACGTCGTTAATGGTGCCGCCGCCCGCAGCGCGGATTGCGCGCACATCGTCAATTGGAATGCTTATGGTCGCGAAATCGACTTCACCTGAATTGGGCGAATTGAACGGATACTTCTCCGCTTTCGCCAACGCGAAGCGCACCCATTCGACTAGACCCGCCCGGAAATGTGCGCTTGCCGCGACTTTCACCGCATTCACCAAGACAAAAGGAAGTCGCACAATACCCCGTCCGATCGTTCGCGCGTGTTCAGACAGCGCATCGACAACGCGACTTAATGGCGTCGATAGTTTGGGCAGGGGCGGTGGCGGTTCAATATCCGGCATGTTCTCGATCGCGGGAGGTGCGATTCGCTCGCCATCGAACAACATTGCGTATGCGGCCAAAATGCCGCCCGCGTCGGAAACCGTATGGTGCATCTTGCTCACCATCGCCGATCGGCCACCTTCGATATTATTAATGATGTAGGCCTTCCACAACGGCCGATCCAGATCGAACGGTTCCATGTGGATCTTGCACACGAGGTCATGGAGTTCTTTGTCCGTCAACGGTTCAGGAGGTTCAATCTCTTGTATGTGGTATCGAATGTCGAAGTTCGGGTCCATTTCCCAAATCGGGTGAGCGATATGCAGTGGAACCTTAACCGTCCGTTGGCGATACCGAATGGCCATCCGTGTTAGTGGCTCAAACTTGCGGATGTAGTGCTCGTAGGAGAGCGGACCGTCAAAAAGCGTACAGCCGACACCCTGGTGGAGCACCGTCGGACCGTCTAGGAGGAGGAAGCCCGCCTCCATTGAAGACAGCCGTTCAGTGACGGGTGCATCCATGTGTTTGGCCTTGTCCAAAATGTAGAAACCCCTCGTAGAATAGCCCCTATTCACCCGAATAATTTCAACACGCTAAAGGAATTTGCCCATTGGGGCAAGAACGGTGAAACCGAAGGTGACAAATCAGTCGCGGACTGACTCGTTGTCTATCGCGCGATCAAGTCGCAATAGACACGAATATCGCCACCCCCCGCGAATTCGCAGGCCCATGTGGACAGTCCGTGGGCGCTCGCCTCACCCACCAAGGGGACCGTCAATCCTAGAAATTTGGCATTCAGTCGTGCGCCTTGCGCTTGTGTATCGGCGATGGGAATGCCCGCGTCATGACTTGCGTGTACAGTGCGTCCATCGGTCAATTCAACCTGGATTGTGCTCTGCATTCTTCCGAGATTGTCATCAAAATCGATGTGCATCCGATCGCGTAATGCGATCATTTTAGGATCGGAACAGATGCTGTCGGTATAGGTTGTGATGGCAGCAGTATTGATGTCCGCCAACGCAAGCGCCGTCATGAAACGTAGGCTGAATTTGGCTTCCAATCCAGTCGTCGGCTCCGCGATGTTGCAAACTTTGTCGCAGGCGGGATGAACTACAATCGTACAAGACGCGACATCCGATGCTGCGAATGCATGATCAATTCGCAACCGCGAAGCACTTTCGATGGCGGCATGAGTGAGGTAACACGCGGCGTGAAACTTGAACAAGTTCGTGAGTAAAAAATAGCCGCCGTCCGGATCGGCGAGCGCTGCGTCCGCGTTGAATTCGCCGCATAACGCGTCGGCGAATCCTTGCTCACATTCGAGCGCATCCGTCCTTGCGGTAAACCCGCGTGCGGCCAGTTGTGCCGCGTGCAGTCCGCGTTGCGCCGCCATCCCTGCGTGCATCGGTTTGCACATGGTTCCGAACATAGACTTGAGGCCTGATGCTTGCGTCGCTGCGATACCCATTGCGTGCGCGGTCGTTTCTCTGTCAAGCTTTAGGAGATTGGAACATGCCGCAGCAACGCCGAGCGTGCCGACGGTCGCGGTGGCGTGAAATCCCTGGTCGTAATGCGGGGTACCGAGTAACGTCCCGATGCGGCAACTCGTTTCGAATCCCGCGACAAACGCCGCGATCACATCGCGTCCCGAAGCACGGCGATACTCGCCCAGGGCCAACAGCGCCGCAACTAACGGTACCGTCGTATGGCCAGTGAATGCGGGGTGAACATCGTCATAGTCGAGTGCATGGGCTGCGGCCCCGTTGATCAGCGCGGCTTGTTGTGTCGATACGCGATCTGCGCGCCGCACCAAGGTGGCTTGCGGCGCACCGCCCTGTTCTAACGCGTCATCTGCGAGAATCTGTACGAGCGGTTCATGCGCGCCCGCCATTGCCACGCCACACCAGTCCAAGAAGCAGTGCTGCGCCCGTTCGACGATATCCTGGGGAAGGTCGTCGAAGGTTAAGGCTGCCGCGCGTTCCGCGATCGCGAGCGTGCCCCCGTTGATGGTCGTCGACATCATGATCCGATCGCGAGGGCCGAGTTCCACCTTGGCCTTAGTCTTAACGCGCAACTCTGGCCAAGCCCATACTTGCTTTGCAAGTCTTCGAGGAACTTGGCCCTCCCTTTTTCGATCCTTGGAGTGTCGCTGAATCGATTCATATCTAATACGATCTCGGCAAGCCGAGCACATGCTGTGCGATGTGCGTTAACACAAGATTCGTCGAGATAGGCGCGGTGCGCGCAAGCCGCGCTTCGCGCCATTTCCGTTCGATGTCGTACTCACGTGCGAACGCGAATCCGCCAAACGTTTCGAAACATGCTTCCGCCGCATTCCATGCCGCTTCCGCAGAGAGGAGTCGCGCCATATTCGCTTCCGCGCCCGCGGGTTGTTCCGCGTCGAACAGCGCCGCCGCTTTTTGAATCATCAGATCGGCTGCTTCGGCTTCCGCGTGCGCCCGTGCGATCGGCAATTGGACGCCCTGATTCTGGCCAATCGGTCGACCGAACACGATGCGCTCGTTTGCATATTCTACCGCACGCCGGATGAAGTAGCGAGCGTTACCCAACGATTCACCCGCGAGCAGCGTTCGTTCCGCATTCATACTGTCGAGAATGTAACGGAAGCCCCTTCCTTCTTCGCCGACCAAACTGCTCGCCGGGATGCGTAGGTCGTCGAAATGGACCGACGTGGTGTGATGATTAATCATCGTTTCAATCGGACGAATTTCTAGGCCGTTACCTTTCGCTTCGCGGAGATCGATTAAGAATGTCGAGATACCTTCCGTGCGCTTCTTTACTTGATCGGCCGGGGTCGTCCGCGCGAGCAAGAGCATCAAATCCGAGTACAAGGCCCGGCTCGTCCAAATTTTTTGGCCGTTGACTATGTACGAGTCACCATCGCGTGTCGCGCGAGTTTGCAATTGCGTGGTATCCGATCCTGTCGTCGGTTCACTGACGCCAAACGCTTGCAACCGCAATTCGCCCGACGCGATACCGGGTAAGTATTGCTGTTTTTGTTCCGCATTGCCGTGACGCAATACGGTGCCCATCGTGTACATCTGCGCGTGACACGCCGCCGCACTGCAGTCGGTCGCGTGGATGGTCTCAAGGATGACGGTCGCCGCACGCAACGGCAGACCGGATCCCCCGTACTCCTCTGGAATTAGCGCGGCTAGGTAACCGTGCTTTGTCATCGCGTTGACGAAATCGCTGGGATAATCGTCGTTCTTTTCGAGACCGCGCCAATATTCACCCGGGAAATCAGCGCACACTTTCGCGACGGCCTCGCGCAAATCGACGTAATCTTGTTCGAGCGGTATGCCGGTAAATGTCTCAGTCATGCATTCAATTCGCTACTGCGAATCCTTTCGGGACGCGTGCTGCGGCAATTGCGCCGTGCAACGGTTCATCGGGCATTTCACGTTCGAGGATGTCGCGCACTGCGACGAGTGCGTCGAGGTCGATGCCCGTTCGCAAGCCCATGGCTTCCAACATGAATACCAAGTCTTCGGTCACGATGTTGCCCGTCGCGCCTGGGGCGAACGGACAGCCGCCGAGCCCGCCTAACGAAGCATCAAATGCGCGGACGCCCGCGTCCAGCGCTCCGCAAACGTTGGCCAAGCCGAGACCACGGGTATCGTGAAAATGTGCGGCAATCGGAATATCACCCACTTCAGCACCCGTCCGCACAAAAAGCTTTTTCACTTGATCGGGGTTGCCATAGCCGACTGTGTCGGCAAGTACCAACTCATCGGCGCCAAGTTCAACGTAGCGCGAGGCGAGGCGTACCACGGCATCCGGATCGACCGCGCCTTCGATCGTGCAGCCGAACGCTGTCGCCACGCAACCGGAAATTGATGTCGTTTCGGGGTCACTCAGTTCATTGCGGAGCGCAACGATACGCTCGAAGTCATCCATGCTGTCGCCGACCGAGCGCCGTAGATTGTTTTGGTTGTGGGATTCGGACGCTGACGTGACATGGCCGAGCCGATGCGCTCCAGCCGCGATGGCACGCTCCGCACCCTTTACGTTCGGCGTGAAGACCGAGACCAGCAAGCCTTGGTGATTGGTGGCGTGCGCGACGATCTCCGACGCGTCCGAAAATTGTTCGAATGTGGATCTCGGCACGAAGGAACACGCTTGAATTTCATGAACGCCTGCCGCCGCTTCCGAATCGATCCAGGCCTTCTTCGCTTCGGTCGGAAAAAACGTGTCGACAGCTTGCAAGCCATCGCGCAGGCCGACTTCCCGAACGAGTACGTCGCGATCCAAGACTAACGCCCCTCAAACTCGGGTTTGCGTTTTTCGTTGAACGCGCGAACGCCTTCGAGGCGGTCTTCGGTCGGAACGGTGCGATTGTACGCTTCTATCTCAAATGCGTATCCCGTCTTTAGATCGAGCTGCGTTGCCATGCTGGCCGATTTTTTAGCCTGTTGAACAGCGATAGGACCGTTGGACGCAATGAGCCGCGCGGTGGTCAAAGCTTCATCCATCAACGATTCATCTTCGCAAACACGATTCGCGATGCCCCACTCCAACGCTTCTTCCGCATCGAACGGGCGGCCCGTCAGAATGAGTTCTTTCGCTCGACGGACGCCGCATGCGCGCGGAAGCTGTTGCGTACCGCCCGCGCCGGGCATGATGCCTAGCTTCACTTCGGGTTGCGCAAACTGCGCCGATCGCGCGGCGTAAATGAAATCCGCGCCCAGCGCCAATTCGCACCCGCCGCCATACGCCGCGCCGTTGACCGCCGCGATAATCGGTACCGGACAATCCATCATCGCGAGGGTCTTCTGTTCGAATATCGCGTGCTGCTCCATCCATTCTTCATTCGACATTTCGTTGCGCTGCTTCAAATCGCCGCCCGCACAAAAGGCATCATCACCCGCGCCCGTCATGATAATGCACCGCGCATCGTCATGATTGACGTACAGCGCGGAAAAGAAATCGCGCAGCTCGATCCCCATCCGCGTGTTGAACGCATTCCGAACACTTGGCCGGTTGAGCGTCAGCACTACAATGTGATCTTCCGGTGAATCGACTTGAAGCGTCGCGTAATCGGCGTTCATAGCGTTAGTCGCCCAGTCCTGTTTCCGAGTTCATGAATCATGCGATGGATGGGCCACGGGCGCCCAAGTGTAAATGATAGCGGGGTGATCGTGTTTACGGATAATGAGCATGTCGTTCTGTTTCACGCGAATATAATCCTGAGAGTTGTCGAATGAAAGCACCGCAGGACCGCGGTTGAGGCGGACCCGGATCGTAATATCATCAGGCACCACAACATGGCTTGTGTGTTCGGACGTATTGTTAAAGGCAATACCCAGTCCGGTGTAAAACTCGCTACGCGTGATTTTGTTGTAATACGCGGTACTGCCGAAAGGCGTACTGACGACCATGCCATCGCCGAGGATTTCGTTGCCGCCGTTATACGGCTCGTCACCGAGCCAGACCTGCACACGCACAGCGGAATTGATGTTGCCCATATGCACATTCACTTCGTTCATCGCAACGACGGTGCGGTCTTCCTTGGTCGCTTCTTTGTGCTCGACGTCGCAAGTAAGCTTAGTGAATTCAGACCGCGCCAGTTCGTTGGCCGCAAGTCGATCAAGCACTTCCTTGGCGGGTCGTGCGATACACCGATTGCCGCGATTACTGTTGAGGATGGGCACTTTGGGCACACCGGGCCAACGCTGCTCGGCGGTCAATAACGTCCCGTCGCCACCGAAACACACAATCGTATCCGGGTTGGTTTCCACCAACTCGAACGCTGCGTGCGCAGCGACCTCGTCCTGAATAATCGCGGCGTCTTTGCCGTGCAGAAGAATTTTCATACGATTGATCTTAAACTCCAGCCCGATAGCATGGCATCGCACCGGAATCGTTGCAACCGGCGCTCGTTCGCCCGGGAACCTATGCTGAACCCGGTCGCTTTATGTGGTTCTATCCGTCAAGGAGAAAGAACACGGTGGGATGAATTCACCCCGATGTTGCGACGATTGCCTACGGAATGAAAGTGCTGTTCGGTTTCAGCGAACAAATCCACTCGGCAATGAGCCTGGCCGTATTCTCGGCGTCCGGCAATGCAATCATCTCCACCGGCGAGTGCATGTAGCGTTCGGGAACGCTGATGAGCGCGGTAGCGACCCCGCCGCGTGAAAGCTGCATTGCATTCGCATCGGTCCCCGTTCCGCGGGGCGTTGCCTCGATTTGATGCGGAATCCGTTTCTTCTTCGCGATGCCAATCAGGCCTTTGCCGACCACGGGATTGATGTTCGCACCCCGATGCAGAATCGGTCCTTTGTTGAGTTCAAACGCGCCAAAGCGTTTTGGGTCACAACTCGGGAAATCCGTGGCATGACCGACATCGACTGCGATACCCGCGTGTGGGTCACAGCCGTATGCGCTGGTCGTCGCGCCGCGCAACCCGATTTCCTCCTGTACGGTCGTCACACAATAGACCGCGCAATTAATTTTGCGTTTTGCCAGCAGGCGCATGGTCTCGAGTACGACAAAGGCACCGATGCGGTTGTCCAATGCACGCGCAACGAACCGGCCGTTGGCCAACTCCATCGGTCCCACATCAATGACCGCCGTATCGCCGACAGAAACCGCGCGCCTTGCTTCCTTTTCGTCTTTCGCTCCAATGTCGATCCACATTTGGTGCATCTTCATCGGTTTACCACGCTCTTCCGGATCGGTCAGGTGAATGGCGCGCCGCCCGATCATGCCGGACACAGGTCCTTTGGTTCCCTGCACGACCACACGTTGTCCGTCCAACACTGACGCATCGATGCCGCCAATCGCGACGAAACTTAGAAAACCCTTCGAATCGATGTAGTTGATCTGGAGCGCAATCTCGTCCACATGTCCCGCCAGCATCACGCGGAGCTTCGCTTTTTCATTGCGCACATGAAATTGATTGCCGTGGACGTCTTTATAAATACGGTCGACATACGGCTGCGCATACTTCTTGCACAGCGTCTGAATCTTTTCTTCGAATCCCGAGGGACTCGGCGTCGTTAGCAGTTTCTTTAGAAAGTCGAGCGATTGTTTGCGCATGCGTTACTCCGTGGTGTTGTCGAACAAAGCGTTTTCTTTGAATAACAGTTTGTGTATTTACTCGTTCCGTCATTCCCGCGCAGGCGGGGACCCAGTGCGTGAGCACTTAGGCCCCAGATTCCCGCCTCCGCGGGAATGACGGAAAGGAAAGTCTAGCGAAAAGCAGCGCATCACGATCCCGCGATCGCTTTCCGCTTCAATGCCTTTAACGTTCGCATGGCATCGTCACCGCCACGGCCAAACAGGTCGTGCAGCCGCGTGTATTCCGCGAACAGCGTTTCATACGCTACATGGGCATCGGCATTCGGGCGGTATACCGTGTCGCGGAGCCGCGCCATCTTCGCTGCTGCATCGGTGATCGTGTCATACCCCCCACTCTCGGCTCCGGCAGCGACCGCGCCCCACATCGCCGCACCAAGTGCGACGGCTTGATCGCTTGCCGCGACTTTGATTTCTCGGTTGGTGACGTCGGCGAAGATTTGCATGAGGAGTGAATTTTTCCCCGGCAATCCGCCGCATGCGTAGAGCGAATCAATAGGCACACCACCTGCTTCGAGGTGACGAATTATTGTGTAGGTGCCGAACGCGGTCGATTCGAGCACCGCGCGGTACATGTCCGCTGGCGTCGTGCTGAGCGTCATGCCAACCATCAGGCCGGTGAGGTCCGTGTCGACCAACACGCTGCGGTTACCGTTCCACCAGTCCAGACACAACACGCCGGATTCGCCGACGTTGAGTTCCGCCGCCTGAGCGCCAAGGAAGTCATGGATGTCTTGATTCGCCGCGCGTGCGGCTTCCATCGCCGAAGCGGGTACACAGTTATTGATGAACCATGCGAAGATGTCGCCGACCGCCGCTTGCCCCGCTTCGTAGCCGTAGTACCCGGGCAGGATGCCGTCTTTGACGACGCCCGCCACGCCCTCGACTAATGCCTTCTTCTCGCCGCAGACCATGTGACACAGAGACGTGCCCATGATCATGACCATCTGGCCGGGTTGCGTGACCGATGTGCCGGGGACGGCGACGTGTGCATCGATGCCGCCGGTGGCGACCGCCGTGCCGGGTTTCAGGCCAAGTTTCTGCGCGATGTCTGGGAGCAGGCCGCCTGCACGCACGCCCGCGGGATAGACGTCAACAGACATCTTCTCCGCGACGATGTTCGCGAGTCCGGGATGCACCGCGCCGAGAAACGCCGGCGAGGGATACGTTTCGTCCCACATCGCTTTGTAGCCTGCGGCACACGCGTTGCGTTTCTCTTCGCCACATAGCGTCAACACCAACCAGTCGCCCGCCTCGATAAATCGGTCAGCGGCCGCGTAGATGTCCGGCGCTTCTTCGAGCACTTCGAGCGCCTTGGAAAATAACCATTCGCTCGAAATCTTACCGCCGTACGTGGGCAAGAACGATTCGTTGCGTTCCTCGGCCATAGCGGTAATGCGATCGGCCTGCGGCTGCGCCGCGTGATGCTTCCAGAGTTTGACCCACGCCTGAGGATTGGCCGCAAATTCGTCCTTGAGACACAAAGGCGTGCCGGCTTCGTCAACGGGGATTAGCGTACACGCCGTAAAATCGGTGCCGATTCCAATGACATCTGCCCCGTCCACCCCAGCGTCTTTCAGGACTCGTGGCACGATGGTGTGCAGCACATCGAGGTAGTCCTGCGGATGCTGTAACGCCCAATCCGGACCAAGACGTTTACCCGTGCCCGGTAGCGTACCGTCGATAACCCCGTGAGCGAAAGGCTCCACCGCTGTCGCTACTTCTTCGCCATTGTCGATGGCGACAAGTAACGCGCGGCCCGATTCAGTCCCATAGTCGAGACCCAATACATACTTTCGGCTCATGGTTATCGATTCCCGATTGGTTCAAACGTGGAGCGCATCATAACAAACGCGCGCGACGGTATTAAGAGTGCGTGTCTCACGCGTCGAGAGGCGCTATACTGACCGAACGTCATGAGCAACGATCCTTCCCATACCGACCCCGTGCCGTTCGAAACCGTGACCCGTCACATTGTGATGGAGCGCCATATCAACCCACACGGCCATGTGTTCGGTGGCGTGTTGCTGGCATGGATGGATGAAGGCGCCGGACTCTACGCGATGGAACGGACGGGGTGCGTGCACCTTGTCACCGTGAGTATGGAGGAGGTCGCGTTCAAAGCGCCGGTCAAACGAGGCGACCAAGTGGTTGTGCAATGCAGGCTTTCAACCATAGGTCGATCGTCCGTGTGCATTGAAGTGCGCACACACGTCTTCGACCCCGTGAAGATCACGCGCGCGGAAGTGATCACGTCAAAGATCACCTACGTATCCCTGCGTGGCGATAAGCCCTATCGCTATTTCCTCAGCGCGGAATACGAGGATTGGCTGCGCCGCAAAGCGAGCCAATCTACCGACGCATAGCGCGCTGCTAGCGTCCGGCTATAGGCGAGACCTTTCCTTTGTGGCATTTGTCCCGCATCTTCTGCGACGAATGATTATCACACGCTTGTTCCGACGCAATACGCGGCCGACATTTGGAAACCCAGTTCATGTGGCTCGACTTTTTGTGTTTCATGATCGCTTCTCCGCTCCTATTTATGCGCGATGAGAACTCGCTACGTTCGTGCGGTTAGTTGGGTGGCGCAATCTTGCCCTTGTGACATTTATCGCGCTTCTTCTGCGTTTCGTGTGTATCGCACGCAGCGCCATTCGCAACTCGTGGCTTGCATTTCGACATCGAAACTAAATGCTGTTTTTGTTTTCGGTTCATCATGTCTTGGTCCCTTCTCGGATTGGACTACTAGTTCATCGGCGGCGAAATCTTCCCTTTGTGGCATTTCTTCCGTTCTTTTTCCGTATCGTGGTCATCGCACGCTGGCACAGAGGCCGCCTGCGGCCGCGATCTGGAAATGGAAACTACGTGGTATTTGAGCGCTGACTTCCGGTGCATGGTTGTTACCCTCCCGAATGTGCCTCGATCAAGGAATCGACGCTAACACAGAACGCCAGGCATGTCCATACGCTTTTCGTAAATCCGAATTACCGCGAACGTTAGCAGGAGCGTCTGAATCCGTATAATGAGTTGAGCGTCAACACGTTTGAGGAAATGTCTATTGGTTTTCGTACCGATCATAACGATGTTAGCGGTTGTGTCACTGGGGCTATTGATCACGAAAATCGCGGCCTCAGCGATGGTGTATACAGGTGTGTCGCGCGAGATGGCGCGTTTCCAAGCGCGATCAGCATTCACGGGCGTAGGATTTACGACCTCCGAGACTGAGAACATGGTCCGCCATCCGGTTCGGCGTCGAATCATCATGACCTTGATGCTGTTGGGCAACGCCGGGTTCGTCAGTGCGATCGC
>JAJDAB010000225.1 GCA_029262095.1 Candidatus Hydrogenedentota bacterium | reverse complement strand
TGATCATCATCCGCCCAAGTAAATCGGCGTCTCCCGCTTCGGCATCGTTTATCCGGGCCAAGTGCCTCTTAGGAATGATCAGGATATGCGTCGGCGCTTGCGGATTGATATCGCGGAATGCTAGGAAATCGTCATCCGAATACACTTCATCGCAAGGCACCGCGCCTTCGACAATCTGACAGAACAAACATCCACCCATGCGACTATCTCCTCACGATCGTTTCGTGGTCATAACCTAGCACATCTCACCGCGCAAGGCTTGGTAGTGCATTCAGGGGGTATCGCGATCGGCATCGACGGCAAGCGTTTCATCCTCATACGCCACTTGCCCTGCTTTTTTCGCTATCGCCGCAGCAATTAGGTCCTGCCGGGCTAAGTAGAGATCTTCTTCTGGGACGCCAACCTCGTCCATCAACCGGCTCATCGAGGCGTCATACGATTCGGTTTGCCCATCCGAGAGAATGTGCACAACATCGACTCCACGATCATTCAAGTCGCGTGAGACGAGTAGTGATCGATGACAGTTTAAGGGATCTTTCTCCGCACACATTAGCGCAATCCGATATTGGGTCGAACCGAGGATGACCCTATCAATACCCAATCGAAACAGCGGCGTGCGCGCGACCATCGGAAACTGGACCTGGCCATCCTTGTAGCATGACGGATCGTCGGATCTCGCGCCGAGCTCTTTTCCCAAGTACACGTACGAAATACCGTGGTCGCGAAGTGAACGTTCGAGTGCCTCACGGTTGAACTGGGGGTTATAGCGACTGTACGGCACAGAGCGAACATCGGCGATGGCGGAAACGCCACTTTGAATCAACAATGCGGTGAACGCCTCCATCGTTTGATTGGAATGGCCGACGGTATATACGGTCGTTTTCAATGGCGAGCTCATGGCGGCTTCATAATAGCGGCAACGCACGTCGCGCTGGCATTGCACCAAGTTTAATCCGCTCGAATCACTTCTTCAGAACGAATATCGCGACGTAGGTCGGAATTGCTTGTGCATCCAAGAGCAGTCGAAATGCTTGCGCTTGATACTGCCGCGCTAACATCCCCCTTGATCCCCCTTCGAAGGGGGAATAAGGGGGATGTTTAGCCGCTAAGCAATAGACGATGCACTCGCTGTTTACACCACAATAAAGCCGAACCGCGACAGTACTCCTCGCTACCCCCGTACCATCAACTCCGCCAACAGTTTTGCCAGTCTTCCCGGATTTGAC
Organism: Candidatus Hydrogenedentota bacterium; assembly: GCA_029262095.1. Lineage (GTDB taxonomy): Bacteria > Hydrogenedentota > Hydrogenedentia > Hydrogenedentales > SLHB01 > JAJDAB01. Next base: position 4,873 of record JAJDAB010000225.1, on the reverse strand, counting down.
GGTGCTTGCCCTTCTGCGAGGGCGGCTTGGCCGTATAGCAACTCCGCGTAGTCTTTCAGAACGGCGTCGTCTTTATCCGCGTCGTACATGCCCTGCATTTTTTCGAGGAGTGGGTGCGTTGGATTGAGTTCGAGGATGCGTTTCGATTCGGGAACAGGCTGATTTGATGCGCGCATGATTTGTTCGAGTTGTGGGCTCATGTCGCCTTCATCGACAACGAGACATGCGGGCGACGATGTTAGCCGTGAAGACAATCGCACGTCTTTGACCTCATCAGACAATGCGCTTTTGAGCATTTCGATCAACGATGCATGCGTTTCCGCTTTTTCCTGCGTTTCTTTTTCTTTGGCTTCCTTATCGCCTTCATCATCCAGATCAACCGCGCCGCGGCCGATTGACTGCAGCTTCTTTCCCTCGTATTCGAACACGGACTGCGTCCAAATCTCGTCGACGGGATCGGTGAGGATTAAGATTTCGAATCCTTTTTCTTTGAAGGCTTCAAGGTGCGGCGACTGTTCGACTGCCGCGCGCGTTTCACCCGCCATGTAATAGATAGTATCTTGCCCATCCTTCATGCGGTCGATGTAGCCTTGCAAGGACGTCTGATCGCCATCATCCATCGTCGAATCGAATCGGCACAGGTCAAGAATGCGGTCTTTGACCTCAGGATCCGCGTAGATACCCTCTTTCAACACGCGCCCGAACTCGCCCCAGAATTTTGTGAAGTTCCCTGCGTCGTCATCGCGCATTTGCTTCAAGCGGTCGAGTACTTTGCCCACCAGCCCTTTTTGCATGCGTTGAATTTGCCGGTCTTGCTGCAAGATTTCGCGGGAAATGTTGAGCGACAGGTCTTCGGAATCGACCACGCCTCGCACCCAGCGCAAATACTCCGGCACCAGCGCATCACAGTCGTCCATGATGAATACGCGCTTGACGTAGAGCTGCACGCCGCGTCGCCCCTCACGCATATAGAGGTCGAACGGCGCCTTCTCCGGAATGAACAGGAGCAATTTATACTCCAGTGTTCCCTCGATATTGGCACGAATGGTCGCCATCGGCGGTGTCCAATCGTGGGCAATGTGCTTATAAAACTCCGCGTATTCTTCGTCCGTCACGTCATCTTTACCGCGCAACCAAATCGCTTTCATCGAGTTCAGTGTTTGCGCTTCGATCACCGTCTTTGCTTCCGCGCCTTCGACCGGTTTGCCCTCGTCGTCACGTTCGATTTCTTCGCGGCTCACATTCATTTTGATTGGATATGCGACGAAGTCCGAATATTTTTTCACGATTTCGCGGAGCTTCCACTCCTCCGCGAAGTCGTCCATCCCGTCTTCTGCATCGGCGTCTTTCAGATGCAGGGTGATTGCCGTGCCAACGGCTTCCGCCGAGACTTCTTCGAGCGTGTACGATCCGTCGCCTTCAGATTCCCACTTCGTGCCCACGTCTTCACCCGCACGCCGGGTCACCAAAGTCATCTTGTCCGCGACCATGAATCCGGAATAGAACCCAACACCAAATTGACCAATAAGATCGACTGCATCGGGCTCTTTCGATTCTTTCAACTTCTGTGCGAATTCGCGGGTACCGGATTTGGCGATCGTACCGATGAGTTCAATAACTTCCTCGCGCGACATGCCGATGCCGGCATCTCGAATCGTCAGCGTTCGCGCGTCAGTATCCGGATCCATCCAAATTTCCAGTTCCGTTCCGTCGGGTAACAATTCCGGATTTGAGACCGACTCAAATCGCCGCCGGTCAAGCGCGTCGGAGGCATTGGAAATTAGCTCTCGCAGGAAAATTTCCTTGTGCGAGTAGACCGAATGGATCATCAGGTCCAATAACTGGCGGGATTCCGCTTGAAAGTCGAATCTTTCGATGGTGTCCGTCATGACTACTTTTCCTCGTTTCTTCTCTTGTCGAGTGGATAGCGCAGGTGTAGGCGCAGATCGCGTATTCTATCGAATTCGGGCACAAAATGCTCCATTTCCGCGTTATCGTTGGCGTGCTGCGTCATCAATCGCCTGGAAATGAGCGTAATCGTCTATAGCGGATCGGCGATGGGCGCGGGTTGTGCGTGATATGATCGCTTGTCTGAGAGGACTATTCATGAATGTTCAACGTTGGGTCTCCACCGCAGGGGTCTGTTTGACCATGCTGGTTGCGGCCGGTTGTTCCGGCGCTGCGACCGGGAACAGCGCAGAAGCGGCCACGCCCGCCGAGTCCACGATCGATCCCATCGACGAATTGACGGCGACTCTGGCGGAAATGGGGGTTCATCCTTCACCGGCCGCACAAGAACTATCGGAGAGGACGCCGACGGATGTCGTAATTCTCGGCGACCGGTCGGCTGTGACGCCGGATGAAATCGTTTCCGATGTCGGAGCGGAAGTCGCGTTGCTTCGCGAACACGTTTACCAACTGGAAAGTTCGTTGACGTTCTACATGGATACGGTCGTAACCGATTTGCGAGAAGAGAACGCCTACCTACGAGACGAGTTGGCGCGCGTCTACGCCGCGATTCCGTTGGAGGACCGCATGCGACCTGTCGTGCCTCGGCGAGGGGCGGCGGCGCTCAACGACATCCAAGACCTCGCAGCCAATCCCAATTACACCGCACGAACAAACGAATCACGCCGGGATCCGTCGGCGCCACTCAGGATCGTGATCGCAAAAGAGTGGGGCCGCACGCCGGCGGAAGCGACGGAAATCGGGAAAGGCGTCACATCATTACGCGGCATAATCGGAAGTGTCGCACAAGGCGCGGGAGATGAGGCACTGCTTCAACTCGGCCGGGAACTCCGCGAACAGTATGACGAGTACGCCAACATCAACATCGTCGTCTTCGACAGCGAAGGCGCCGCGACCGCGTACGCCGACCGCAATGCAAAATCGACGACGCGTCACGTCCTCACCATCGCGCGCCACGCCCAATCGGGCATCGACGAAATGTACCTATACCGAAACGGAATCGCGGTCCAAACCGAACGGTTTTAAATCGCTGCGACATCCTACAGGGCCGCGCAGGACTGGCGATAAACGTCCGATAGAACATTCGATGATTTAGTGCGCATAACACGGTGTTGCGAAGGTTTCGGTCAAATGGCGCTGCACCGTCGGGGTATCCGCATACCCTCCAAACACGAGAATAGGCCAGAGTCAAAGTGTTCACCATGTCTCCGAACAACTGTTTAACAAGGTCCCCGGTCTATACAAAACGGGAGGATTGAGGCGGGGGTGACACGCTTGCACCACAGGTCCATTACCGGATTCAACAACCGTCTTAGCAAGACGACGTTTCGAGGTTAAAATGCTCTAGTAAACGCGAGGCAAGCCTCGCTCAACCAAAGCGCAAGCAAGCTTGCGCATTCCAAATGTTCGCTTAGATCATCCGCGATGAAAAGCGGCGCGACATTACGAACGTGACCGCCACGAGCAACATCAAAAAGACGGAGTAGGCGAATGCCATGCCCGTACCGCCGCTTCGCCACAGTTCGTAAATCCGTACCGCAATCGGTACGTTGTCGTGGCCGTAGAGCAGGATCGACGCCACAAACTCCCCAAGGCTAACTGCAAATACCAACGCTGCACCGGATGCGATCACCGGCGCGAGTAAGGGGAAGATGATGTGCTTAAAACAATACCAACGCGACGCGCCCAATGTTTGTCCCGCCTCGATCAGTTGTCCATCGAACGGTTCAATCGCGGCTGTCGTCATGCGGGTCAGCAGCGGGATATTACGGATGAAGTAGGCGAGCGGCAAGATCCATACCGTACTCACCAACGGAAGCCAGTCGTCGTTAAACGCAACAATCAGATTCACGGCAATGACGGTCCCCGGCAAGGCCCACGGAATCATCACGAGGAAATTCACTAACCGGCCGCCCCGCCGCCTACGTGCGATCAGATACCCGGCCGGTAACGCCGTGGCGACGGTGATCAACGCGGCCAGTCCGCTCATCCAAAGACTGTTTCGAATCGGTGCGAACGCGCCATCTTCGCGGAAGATGCCCGTATAATTCTCCAACGTCGGCACGTTTGGAATCACTTCCGTGTCCCACTCCGAGTAATCCATAAACGAGAGCCATACAATCGTCGCGTGCGGAATGAGCAAGACGCCGACGATCAGGATTGCAGCTACCGTAACGAGTATTTTCCCTGATCGTGCCCGCACGACAACGCGTACGCCTTTGGACGCGCTGCCGGTGGATGCCTGTCGCGATCGAAAAAGTAGTACACCCATCAACGATACCAGCGCGAGAATGACGGTCAGCGTACGCGCCGCGCTGTCGTTCATCTGACTGTCCTCTTGATAGATCTGGACGCTAAGGACCGGGAAGTCGTCGCCAAAAATAAGCGGTGCGCTGAAAGACGCCCCGGAGGTCATGAACGTGAGCAATGCCGCGCCCAGTAACGCGGGTTTGAGCATTGGCAACACGACGCGATGAAACACGCGCCAACGCCCTGCGCCGAGCGTGCGGGCCGCTTCAATCTGCGCCACATCCATCGATTCCAACGCCGTCGACATCATCGCGTAAAAAAACACGTAGAACGAATAGGCGTGGATTAGAATGATCGCGGGAGCACCACGCAGGTACCAACCTTCCAATCCGTGATGAATATCGGCATATCGCGCGATGAAACCGTCGCGCCCGATGAGGTAGTAGAAGCTCACAACGCCGACGAGCGGCGGGAGGGTGAACGGCAAGTACGCAAATGCGGCCAACCACGCCCGGCCAGGAAACGAATACCGCGTAAACAAGACCGCGAGGCCGCTACCGATAATGCCAGCGAAGAATACGGACAGGAATCCAATGATGATCGTATTTCGCGTCGCTTCGAATCCGGCGCCCGTAAGAACTGCGTCCCATTCCCA
>JAJDAB010000224.1 GCA_029262095.1 Candidatus Hydrogenedentota bacterium | reverse complement strand
ATCTGGGAGTGCTACCCCTCCGGCGGTTATGTCTTTCGGCGGATCGGGTAAAATTAAAATGTAGTCGTTTTTTAGTTCCATAGTTTTCTCCTGCTAGGGACTCCTATCGTGCTAGAAATCTGCCTTTTTCTTTCCACCATTTTTCCGGGTTTTTCTTGGCCCGGTTATACTCTTCCATTGAGACAGCGATATATGGTTTGGTGTCAGCAGAATTATATGCTTTCTTGTGCTGAGAAAGATATTCGTTTAAGTCTTTAATTGTTAGGGCGTGTTGTGACATCATTTTCTCCTGTTTGGGACTCCTAAACTTTTGGGGCTTACCTTCCTAGGTTCATATTACATCCATCCACAATCTGGGACTCCAGCCGGAACCAGACCCCCGCACCAATTTAGACAAGCGTCTAACTTAGACAGGCGTCTAACATAGACGGAAGGCTAAAGGTACAGCTATATTAGACAAACGCCTATATTTCCAAAGGATTTGCTAGGGGCTAAATTGACATGTTTATAGGTTTGTAATTTTTGATACCAAAATCGCAGAGCGTTTCGGGCTCGGGCTCGGGCTCGGGCTCGGGCTCGGGCTGATATTGCGAGTCGGAATATCACCAACGAAAATAGGTCGAAAATAATCCTAATTGGACCGAAAAGGTCGGATACCCACTCCGTTTACACAGGTAGAGGATCGGTCTCAAGTCGCAGATGATAATAGCCGATACGCTAATGAGGAGATAAGAGCCATGATGCCTTGCCGTGACTGCCAACTATTTACTGACCTTAATGGAAGGGCACTCCCACTAAATGAAAACGGCCTCTGCTGGAATTGTGTAGAGATTCGACACCGCCCTGATTGCTATTGGTGTGGCCGACAAGGAGCAGCCCGCGTATTCAACAGTTTGCCCTGTTGCCGAGATTGTCTGCGAGACAACCGGGAAGAGAGTTTGTAACAAACGACAACGGACGTTCCGTTGCCGATAACTTTTCTCCAAACTAGGAGTAAGCACAATGTCCGAAACGAGACAGATCAAGCCGCAAGCTAGGACGTATGGACTGGCAGAGATTGAAAAGCACGCCCCAACGGGGACAGGTGGGCTCCTCCACCTTGCCCCGATTCCCGTTTCGGTTCTGGTAGCCGATAACGGTCGCGTGACATTCCCAGCAATCGGCCGAACACACCTCAGCTCCGGCGGGTCGTTGGGCTCCCGGAGCAAGGCGTACCATGAAGGCATGATCGTCATGCCCGACGACTTCGAGATTGACGTGGTGTGCGACTCGTTTCTCACGTTCGTGAGAGGAATCGAGCAGACGTTCTTGACCGGACCGAGATACGACCTTGGTTTTCTCCAGGCCCATTGCCTGCCAAGTCGCTTGGCAGCCTTGGATCGTCGCGGTTTGGAACGCGAGTATGCCAGTCTCTCCCAGCAGCCGCAAGATATGCTAGCCGCAATGGCATCGGTCGTTTCCCAGCACGTTGCGGGTTGACTCGCAGAAAACGACATAATCTATCGGGAGTAAAATCCCGGTAGATTTTGTCGTTTGTTTGTCCCAAACTTTATTGCCAATTCGTGCCGAAAAGTTTATTGGAGAAAAAACGATGTCAAAAGAACTACATGATGTATGCACCGAAGCAATGCTGGGGACAACCGACACCCCAAGAAAAACAATGTGGTGTTTTGTCTTCAACGAGCTTTCTAGAGTAGGGAGACCAAAATACTCTGTGCATGGTCCATACACTTCATCAGCACAAGCTGGAATTGCCATGTCCCAATTTAGGGATAAAACTAAAAACTTGCCACTATGCTACGAACTTTTCGTAGTAAAGATGACAAAGGAATAATAGAAATGAACCGACCAAAAGATGACAGCGGATTCTATGACGACGAACGAGACCAAGATAAAGAAATTACAGACGAAATATGTGAAGCCTTTGGGCTTCATGTTTTCGTGCCGGTTGACACTGATGTAGTCGAGGAAGAAATAAACTTATGATTACGATTATGCCAGAAGAAAATGGCCGGTATGATGTTTGGCTTTCCACTAAGTTTATCGGATATATTGTTGAAGACCCGACAACTAAAATCGGCACGTTTTTTCAAGAGGAATTGATAAGCGGATATCCGATTAGTGTATTGGCTGGTATCCTGACAAAATGGGAGAAAAGACAGAATGAGCGATAAGCAGCACGATAGATTGAAAGTTCTGCTAGTCAGGCTGATTGCCTTGCAAACCAAAGAAAACTGCAAGGACTGTCAAACACTCCGAACAGGAGCACACATTCTTTTAAAACGGCTAAACCACGCTTGTCCGAAAGAAAACAAATGATTAGCTTACAACCAATAGCTAAACTGCTAAATCCAGAAGCAGCTAAACAAGAGGTTTACCTGGACAAGTGGCACAACCAATATGGAGTATGGCTCGGACACCTGGAAGGACGGCCAAGCTATACTTGCCAAAGTTTTGCAGTCGCCGTTGCTCAGAGTAAAGAATTAGCCGTGCGATATTCTGCCAAACTTTGTAACATATTTGAGACATTCCCTGTCTCGAACTATCCATAGTATAGCGGATAGTTGGCCCAGAGTCAATTATAAAAAGTGTAACACTTTTGTTACACTTTTTATAATTGATACTTGTCTCAAATATGGTACAATTACAGTATTGTAACAGTGACAGATATATACCACTACAGCTACAAATAGTGTATCATATCTGTTACACTCGTCGGATTCGTGCGAGGTTCCCTCAGGAGGCGATAAGAGGCACCTATGACTCGTCCGCAAGAAACGAATCGAAGATCGCGTAGCGACCCCTTAACGGGCCGGGAAGGCACCCTCAGGGGCACGAAACCACTAACTAACGAAATCATCATATGCAACTCCTATATATACTACTACTACTACTACTACTACTAATATGGTGTCCAAAGTAACATTCAATAACTCGTTCTTAGGAACCCGAACAAGCAGCACTTACGACGAACCCACGAAACAAGACAAG
>JAJDAB010000223.1 GCA_029262095.1 Candidatus Hydrogenedentota bacterium | reverse complement strand
CGCCGCCGACCCCGGTTCCAAGGGTGAGGCAGCCAAGCGATTTAGCAGTACGTCCGGCGCCGGCCCAGAATTCGCCCCAACAAGCGGCGTTCGCGTCATTATCCACGAACGCGGTGAGTCCTGTTCGTTCACTAATTTCGTCGGCCAACGGTACATCTTTCCAACCGGGCAAGTTGGGCGGCGAATACACGACGCCGGTTTGCCAATTCATTGGTCCCGGCGCACCGACGCCTATCGCAACGACATCGTCGGACGCAGCCGCGTCGCGCAATACTTGAATGCACTTCGCGATTTCTTCAAGCACGCCGGCCGGGCCTTCATCGGCGCATGTCGGCCGAATGAGCCGTTGCAATACTTCACCGGATTCGGAAACGAGCGCGCTCTTGATATTCGTGCCGCCTAAATCGACGCCGATGACGACGCGACTCACGCCTGCGGCTCCAATGCTTGGATGTGCGCTATGCCGTTCCGCATGCGCCGAATCGCTTCGTCGCGGCCAAGGAGTTCGGCGAGTTCGAATAGTCCGGGACCAACCGCTTTACCGGTCAGCGCTAAGCGCGACGGATTAGTGAATTGCCCGAGGCCGACACCCATCGATTCGCTGAGTGCGGTGAACGATTCCTTGAGCGCATCGGCGGTCCAATCAGAAACGGATTCCATCGCAACAAGCATGGCATCCATCCGTTCGACAACGCCCTCTTTGCGCCAATTCTTTTTCACGGGCTTCTCTTCGTATTCCGTAACACCGTTGAAAAAGAATTCGGTATAGGGAACGATGTCGTTCAGGGTCGGGATTTTTTCCTGGCAGATCTCGGTCATACGGAGCAGCCAAGCTTCGTCCTTGGTCGCTGTATCGAGACCAGCCGTCTTCATGATGGGCAACAATGCTTCGCACAGAGCCTCAACGGACATCATGCGAATGTGTTGCCCGTTAAGCCATTGGAGTTTTTTGAGGTCAAATTTACCCGCCGACTTGCCGAGGCGTGTTTCGTCGAACGCGTCGATGAGCTCTTCCGGGGTGAAGAGTTCGCGCCCCTCTTCCGACGGCGTCCAACCCAGCAAGACTAAATAGTTCAACATCGTCGAGGGCAAGTAACCATCATCGCGCCAGTCGAGGAGGTTTGCCCCGTGGAGACGCTTGCTGTATTTCTTGCCGTGTTCATCGAGTACCATTGGTAGGTGCGCGAATTTCGGAACGTCATACCCCAATGCTTCGAATAACATCTTGTGCCGCATGGCGTTGCTGAGGTGATCGTCACCGCGAATGACGTGCGTAATTTTCATGAGGCCGTCATCGACAACCACCGCGAGATGAAACACGGGATCACCATTGGGTTTCACAATAATGAAATCGTCGAACTCTTTGTTCTCCGTTTTGACGGTACCTTGCACCATGTCGTCGAGTATCGTTTGACCTTCCGGAACTTTGAATCGAATCGCAAATGGCGCGCCGCCTTTGGCGTCGATGTCTTCAGCGGGCAAGTTGCGGCACTTTCCGTTATATCGCGGAGGCCGTTTTTGGGCTTGAGCGCGTTCGCGTTCGGCGTCCAATTCTTCCTTGGTACAAAAGCACTTGAATGCGTTGCCGGACTCGAGCAATCGCTGGGCCTCGCCGAGGTGGAGGTCGCGGCGTTCTGATTGTCGGTATGGGCCGAGGTCGCCCGCCTGCGGCTCACCTGCAAAATCCGGTCCTTCATCCCAGCTTATCCCGAGCCAATGCAACGCTTCGCAAATGATATCGGCGTATTCAGGCTTGCTCCGCTCGGTATCGGTGTCCTCCAGACGCAGGACGAATGTGCCACCCCTACTCCTTGCGAACAGCCAGTTTATGACGGCGGTCTTGGCGTTGCCAATATGGAAAAAACCGGTCGGCGAAGGCGCGATCCGGACACGTACATCTGACATTTCAATTCCTTCGTGAAGTCAATCGCGGTGCAAAACGCGGTAGCATACCTGAATCGGTGCACCCGGTGCAGCTGCCGGGCTGAATTCGGTTAGGGCGACTGCACAGCAGATCATTATTATCAGTAAAAACATTTATATACAAATGAAAAACGAGCGCAGTTTAATCAATATATGGTAATTTGTCTAAAGTGACTCTACATATTGTGCATTTATAGCTAATTCGCATGCTATAATAATTTACATGGTACGCTCTTTAAGTGACATTGATTCAAATCGTGGGGGGATTGGAATTGGTGTATGGAGGTAAGTCTGATGGAAAACGAGGGTATCGTATCCAAATGGTTTCGGCGCAATTGGCCGTTGGCGGTTACGGGGGCAATTCTTTCGGTTGGTGTCGGTGTGTTGCTGATGCGATCAACGGAATATGACCAACCACCCAAAGTGGAAGCTGCGGTTGTCGTGCCGGGGGAAACGGTAGTGGTCCCGGGCCAGGCTACGGTTATCGCTCCTGGCGAAGACGCTGGGGCACAACCAGCGCTCGTTTCGGATAGCTGGTAAGCCCGCTCCTGGCGATCACTGACACACCGGGGACTTCGCGCTACTTCTCAATACTATTTCGAATCGCATCGATGTGGTGTGGAATCGCTTTGAACGGGTCATCGCTCTCTTCGTATTCGAGTACGACGTAGCCACGGTAACCGGCGTCCTTTAGAATGCCAATAATGCGGTCAAAGTCGGCTGGCTCGCGGCCACCGTTGGGTCGCATCATGACTTTAATTTGCGCATTCACAGTGTAAGGCGCGATCTTTTCAAGTCCCGCGTATGGGTCTGCGGTCTGAAAGTTGCCGCTGTCAAAATTGACGCCGAACCACGGGGATGGATCGACCGCTTTGATGATGTCGAGCATGGTGTCGGGATTGGCTGTCACGCCGCCGTGGTTTTCGAGGCCGAGTACAACGCCCTTCGTTGCAGCATAGGCGACCGATTCGTTGATGCTTTCGATGCATCGGTCGATTGCATCGCTTTCTTTGTCACCTTTCGGCGTACTTCCCGCGAAGATTCTGATGTGCGGCGCGCCCATGACGGCGGCATAGTCGATCCATTCCCGAGTTTCGGCTAGCTGGCCATCGCGTGCTTCACCCTCGGGTAGGCAAAAGTTATTTCCGATGGCTGTGCCGGATATGTCGAGGCCTAGTCGAAACGTGTGTTCTTTGACGCGTAGCAGATCATCGGGTGTCACCGTTTTGGGGAAGTAGTAAGCGGTCAGCTCACACGCATCGAGATCGAGCGTTGCACAATAGTCGATGAACTTCTCAAGATTCATCTCCGCCTTTGCGATTTCTTCCGGCGTCCCGCGTCGGGCCATCATACGATTGAAGGAGTACCCGGCAAGTCCGAGCTTCATGTGAGGGCGCCCGTTTCGCGTGATCGATTCAGCCGCGTGTGCAACCGGAGTTACCAGGGCGGCGGCGGCGATCTTCAGAAGACTCCTTCGGGACAGCCGTCCCACGCCTGTCGTTGGCTGGTCATCCGCGATAGAAAACTCCATGTTTTCCCGATCGGTATCAGTATTCATTTATTTCGTCCTTCACGTTCTTCGCTGGGCTATGTCACTTCGAAATCACAGATTACGGGCCGATGATCGGAAAAATCGACGTCGGGTACTTCGAAATGGGAAATTGAAATCTCCGGGCTGTGCAGAATGAAGTCCAGTTGCCGTTTTGGTTGGCGACTGGGAAATGTTGGAATTCCTTCTGTGTTCGCATTTTGTAGGCCGGACGCTGCTAGGAAGAGGTCCAGCTCTCGGTCGCCCCATAGCGAATTGAAATCGCCTGCAACGATTACGGGTTTTTCGACTTCGCGGAATAGCGAATAAAGCGCGCCCAATTGATATTGGCGGTGCCGGTAATAGAGCGACAGATGAACAAGAAACAGGATGCAGTCATCGAGTTCGAGTTCGAT
>JAJDAB010000222.1 GCA_029262095.1 Candidatus Hydrogenedentota bacterium | reverse complement strand
TTGGCGAGCGTGTAGGGCGTCAACATCTTTTCTCGCGTTTCCGGTTTCACGAGTTTGTCCGCTTCGTACGCATGCACCAAACGCAGTAGGTCTTCGACGGTACTCAAAATGCCGCCACCCGGAAATTTAACGCTGAGGTCTGTGTATCGGCCATTACGAATCGCGCCGCTTTCATCACGCGAATAGCCGCTCGCGCGATTCGGAACGATTTCGGTAGGCCATTCCAAGCGCGTCTGCGTCATGCCCGCCGGGTCCCAAACGTGCTCACGCATGTAGGCTTCGAATGATTGGCCCGAAACGTTTTCGATGATGACACCCAAGGTCGCGTATCCGTACGTCGAGTATTTGTAGTTTGTACCCGGTTCGAAGACGGGGCGACTGTCCTTGAATTCATCTAAGATGGATAGGAGCGTGGGGTAGTGCTTCATCGTCCCGGATTCATCTGGTTTGTAATGGCGAATGCCGGATGTATGGCTCAATACATTCTCGACACGTAGCGTCCAGTCCTTCTTGTTCTGGGGCCATTCCGGAATGTGCTTCTGCAACGAGTCGTCGAGTTTTACTTTCCCCTGTTCGACCAGTTGCATAATTGCGATAGCGGTCTGCGGCTTGGAAATCGATGCGATGCGATGGACCATGTTGGCGCGCGCGGGAACTTTGTTTTCAAGGTCGGCGTAACCCGCGCCTCCGGACCAAGCGATTTCGCCATCGACGGATACCGCCGCAGACAGGCCCACGAGGTCGTGTTGCTTGACCATCGTTTGGAGATAAGTCTCGGCGTCGTCCGTCCACGGCGGGGCGGCGTACGCTACAGCCGCAGCGAAGCTCAGACAAACCGCGATGGATGAAAAAATACGGAAAAACTGGCTATTCATAATTGACGTTTCTCCCTACTCGAACCTAGCGCTAGCAGTTCGACGCGATAATTGTGTAGGCGGTTTATTCGGACGCATGCGCAAGTGTACGTCAATTACCGGTTCCGCGCTCCCAGTCGTAAATGGTATTAGGGAGAGGCTTCTGCTGAGTCGGTTGCGTGAATCTCGGAGGGCGTATATCGTACCTACTCTGCGCGTTGGTTAAAACGTGTGCAGGTTGTTCAATTACCGGTCGTGCTTTACACCGATCAGGAGATTCCGAGATGAAACATCTGGCTAATCGCTTTGCAATGGCGCTATTCATTGCTTGTGTAATCTTCACTCCGCTTTCCGCCTTTGCACAAGACGATGGCCCGGAGATAACCCGTGCAGACCTCGCCACGTCCTATTTGCGCCTGGAGATGGCGTTGAAGGATGTCGAGCTCGATGACGCGGAAACGACGTGGGTCAACAAGGCGTTTGATTCCGCGACCTTGGCATTCTTCGGCGGGAAGTTGGGCGAAGCGATTGAGCAGATCGATGGTATCACCGCAGCATTGAGCTCAGGCGAGGTCGACCGAACGATAGCGATTCCGGCTTCGTTACGAATCTCGATTGATCCGCAAGTGTATCGACTCGATAGTGAAGCACCGGCAGTGCTCAAGATTGAGAACCTATACGCCTACGCGAATGAAGAGGAATCTGCCCCGATCTCCGTGTGGATCGGTAGCGAAACGGAACCGCTTTTCAAAATGGATACGTCTGTGAAGCAACTGGCTGGGGAAGGAAGCATAACGGACCTCCCGGTTTCTAAACTCGACTTGTCAGCGGGCCGATACACAATCTACGCGAGCTTGGGCGATTTGGGCGGACCGATTGAGGTCGGTCGCTGGTCCGTTGTTGCTGAATCGCTCGATGCGGTTGCCGCGCGCAACTCGGAAAAACTAATGTCCATCACGGTCGATACTCCCCCGCTTGAACAGGCGCTCGCATCTTGTAGAGCGCGCAACGCGTTGCTGAGCGATAACCCCTCACCGGAGAATACCGCGCAGTTGCTATTCGAACCGAATCAACTTACCGCTGAAATCGCTGAGGAGATCGTTGCGATTGCGAGAGGCGAGAATCCTTATGCCGGTCGAGAGGGCGACTTTTGGCGCGTATTGAAGGTTGATTCCAAAGAATCGCCGATGCGCGTCTACTTACCGGAAAGCGCGGATACGTCGAAGCCCTTGCCGTTGGTCGTAGCGTTTCACGGTGCAGGCGGCGATGAGAACATGTTCATGGACGCGTATGGCGCGGGCGTGATCAAGGAGACCGCGGATAAACACGGCTTCCTGCTCGTGACACCACGCACATACGATTACGGTGGCAAAACCATCGGTGAAATGTTCGACGCACTACTTGAAGCGATTGGTCATGACTACAATATCGACGGGAAACGTATCTACGTGCTCGGCCACTCGATGGGTGGCGGCGCGACGAACAATCTCGTCAATGTTCGACCGACGCTAATCGCTGCCGCGGCGCCGCTGTGCGGATTTCGCGCGCTCACGACGTCCGCCGAGGAAACGCCGCCGACGTTGGTGGTGGCTGCGGAACATGATCCGCTTGCGCGTCCGGGGCGCGTTGAGCCGGGTGCCACGAAAGCCATCGAAGCCGGGTTACCCGTAGAGTATAAGCTCATGAAGAACTACGGCCACACGCTGGTCGTCGGCGATATCATGCACGAGACGATTGAGTGGTTGCTACAGCATGAACGCGAATGACGAGATGGGTGAAAAATTCGGCGAGGTGCTCCCGGCCGCGTTTGGCCACGTCATTTCGCAGGGGTGACAGTCGGCCGGTTAGTCTTTCACCGCCGATACCGTGTGGATCGTAAGATAGATCGTGTCAACGACTGGCTCGTCTTCGTGACTGCGAAGTGTATAGCGGACGCGAATGGTGTCGGCGGCTGCCATGTCCTCAAGTTTTAGGCGTATCGAGCGGCCGCCGACTGAGACTGATGCATCGACGACCGCGATCTCGTCGTGGCCTTCTATCTCCGGTGTCTCGACCGACCAGTGATCGGATCCGTAGCGCGCCGCGCGCCGATAGTTCCATCGCTCGACTTCGTACAGACTTTCGTCCGCCGCTATTCTTGAATCAAGCGGAGCGCTGAATTCAAGCGATACGCCATCGCGGTGCGTCCGTGCGTCGATGAGCACGGCTCCCGAATCGCCGGTGTAGCGGATGCGTTGGAGACAACCCGCTTGTTGCGTGGACTCCGTGTCCCAACCCGTCAAGCCAGTGACATAGACCTGCCCGTCGTTGGGATTGACTGCCGCGCGCATCAGACCCGATCGAAACTGAAATGGAAACGCGGCGGCAGCGCCCTGCCACGTTTCACCAACAACTTCGGGCATGACGTAGTATGCCCAACCTTTGCCGAAGCTCGTGACGATAAGCTTTTCCGATAATGGCCCGAACCGCTTGTCGGACACATACACGAGATTCCCGGGCGAATTATCGAACTCTTGCGGCAACCACATCATAGGTTTTTCGTAGTCATCGCGGTCTTTGTTCGCGGATTGAAATACACCGTAGAACGCGCCGGACTTTATGCGATTAATCTTGTTCGCGGGAACCCATTGACCCTGATTGTCCGTCGCGAATAGCGTGCCGTCCGGCATCTGTCCCATGCCATTCGGAACGCGAAAGCCCGTGGCTTCGAGGTCATAGGATGATCCGTCAGGAGAAACTTTGACTACGGCGCCAGCGCTTCGGTAGTCCGTATATAGACCGGGTTTGATGTAATACAGATTGCCTTCCTCATCTCGATGAAGATCGAAATTGTAGGCGTGGAAACCATTCGATATTTCATGATCGCTGTGAAAGTTCTCATAGAAATCTGCCTGCCCGTCTTCATTGAGATCGTGTAAGCGAACAATTCCCCCGCGGCACGTCGCATACAGTTGGCCGTCGAACACGCGAAGACCCAAAGGCTCGAACAAGCCAGACGCGTAGCGTGTCCATCGTGCTTCCTCGCTACCAGGTTCTACTCCTTCAACCAACCAAATGTCGCCGCCGAGGGTAGAGACCGCTAGGGTACCATCGTCGAAGAACGCGAGATCGGACATCCGCATCCAGGCGTTCCAGGGATTCGGCTCGGGTAGCGCAATCGTGTCCACGGTATACGGGAAATGTTGGTGTGCAACCTTTCGCCGTTCATCCTCGACATAGTCCGCGGGATCATAGTGTGGCGTTACGTCGTCATAGGTAATGGCAGTGTGCAACTCATCGCGCCATAGTCGTGGACCGCCAAGCAAGGCCACGGATAAGTCGGGCACATCAAGCTTTCCGCGTTCCTGCGCGCGAGCCGCAAGCCGTGCGAACGATTCGACATGACCTCGCCCGGTGCCTGCACTGCGAAGCACGTTCACGAGGATGGCCTGCTCCGAAGCTGGGACGTTCAGCAGGATGCGTTGCTCTTCATCAATCGTCCAGCGCAAAGTCGCGGTGTCACCAACCGCCGCGGCCACAACGAATTCGCCGTAGTCTCCCGAGGCGGATTCGCCGCCCGCGATTGCGAACGTACCATCAACACGGTCTGCACCGTCCGGCAGGCCTGCGCCGACCAGCGAAAACACGCCGTCGATAGGCCAATTGCCCTCGGAATAGCGTCCCACGCACAGGGTCAGCGGCTCCGCCCCTGACTCGATTCGCAACGTATGACGGACGACCGGTAGACCGTCGGACTCCTCTGCGCCGGGCATTTCAAGGATGTCGCGACCCTTGATCGCGTAGCTGAGCACAGCGCTCCGACCGTAGACATAGTGACCATTAAATCGCATGAGATCTGGAGGCAACCAAGACGATGAGCTGCTGCCGTCTATCCACATTTCGTGCCGCGTGGAGGGTGGCGGCTCATTGCCTTCGCCGATACACCAATACCAATGCGTGAGCGGAGGTATCGCATCGTCGGTTGGTACGGGTTGGCGTTCCCCCCGAAGTCGCACGTGTTGCGTCTCCGACAGATCAAGTGCGCCTTTCCATACGTCGCTCACCGCCATACGTTGAATGTCATAGCTCATCGACAGTCCATGCCCATGCCCGAGCGCGAACGTCATCGCGAGATTGACGCGTCGCTCAATCTGCGAAGTGAGTAATGGGCCGAAATCGCGCGGATTGGATTTGCTTCGTTCGCCTGAGTGCGTGCCTTTAGGGAGCTTTGACAAGTATTTTTTTGAAATAGGCGTCGGCGGTACGTCTTTGGACTTGCGGAGAACCGCTTCGCGGATGTAGTGAATAACATCATACCGCTCGGCCGGCGCCAGCCATGTTTGCGGGAGCATTGCACCCGCGCCATGCGTCAGTGTTTGATACATCGCGTACGGATCGCCACCGTACTTGAACGGCTCTTTTCCGAACCGACGCGCACGCGGATGCGTCGGTTCCTGGCCCAACGCTCCATGGCACGTCACACACGATGACCTGAAGAATTTCTCACCCCGGTCGAACGCTGGGGCGTCCCAGTTGCCGATGATGCCCGCATGGTCTAACGCTTCGACCGAAACCGTACTCTGCGCGTATGAACGCGGTACGCAGACTGCCGCCGCTGCGAACACTCCAAGTAGAAAGCCCCAAACACCCCTGGAATCCAAGCGATTCATAACGATTCTTGCCTCCGATTCTCGCCCGATATTGCGTGATCGAGCGCTAATTTGGCAAGTGGACGGCTAGAGCTTGAATACGGGCGAACGGCGTTCGACCAGAGCGCCGAGTCCTTCACCGAGATACGGCGCTTCGACGTATTGCGCGAATTCATGCGAGGAAGAATCGCCTTGCAACGTATTCTTGAGCGCGGGCAAAAGTGGCGCGCGCATGTGCGCTTTCACGGTGCGCAACACGCTTGGACTAAGTCGTGAAAGCCGGTCAACTTGTTTCGCGACTATGGCCTCTAATGAATCAGCGGGCGCGACGCCATCAGCGAGTCCCGCCTGTAGTGCGGCTTTCGCATCCATATTTTTGCCGAGCATTACGATATCGCGAAGATAGGGCCGGTAGCAAATCGTCGTGAGTAAATCGATAATGCCGGACGGTACGGGAATACCAACTTTCACCTCGGCATAACAGATGCGGCCTTTCTCCTCGGCGAAGTATCGGTAATCCGACAAGAGCGCCAATACCGCGCCGCCGGCCATCGCCGGTCCATTGACGACTGTGATGTGCGGTTTGTTCAGTGCGAAAATCCCGTGGACCAATCGTCCAATTGCACGGAAAATGTCGAGCCGACCTTCGCTGTCGTGTTCAAGGACATAGCTCGGGTCGAGGCCGTTGCAAAACATGTTGTCGATACCCGATCGCGTCACCATTACACGCGTGTCCGGATGTGCATCCGCCTCACGATGGGCATCGACCAAGGCGTCCAAATTTTCGATGTTCATCAGGTTCAATGGCGGCGCATTGAACGTGATGGTGGATACGTTGGCCTCGTGCGTCACAGTTACGGCCTGGCTCATGATTGTCTCCCGTTGAAAAACCTACTGAGCGGTATAGTGCCAGGCTAGCACGAAACCCGGTCCAAGACCAGAATCTTACCGGTTGACAAACCACCTGCGCTGAGGTATATTTGCATAGTCATGCAAATGAAGTCTGGTCCTGGAACCGTTGGGAGGATACATAAATGAGCACAAAACAAGCAGTCCGGGATGAAGTGTCGACGCGGTACGCGAAAGCGGTGACGATGAAGTCTGTAGCCGACGAAGGCTGTTGCAGCGGCACTCCCGTTCAAAAGGGAACGGTAGTGAAGATCGCGGGATACTCGTCCGAAGAACTTGAAGCGTTGCCGCCCGAGGCGGTTGTGAATTCGTTCGGTTGCGGCAATCCGCTGGCATTCGCTGAAGTGAAAGAAGGACAGACCGTCGTCGATCTCGGATCGGGTGCGGGCATTGACATCCTCATCGCAGCGAAAAAGGTCGGTCCTTCGGGGCAAGCAATCGGTATCGACATGACCGACGAGATGATCGCGAAAGCGAATGAGAACATCGCAACCGCAGGTCTTACGAATGTGGAAGTGCGCAAAGGCATTATCGAGAAGATGCCGATTGACGATGCTTCCGTAGATTGGGTCATCTCAAATTGCGTAATCAATCTTTCGCCCGAAAAACCGAAAGTGTTCGCGGAAATCGCTCGCGTGCTAAAACCCGGTGGAACCATGCAAGTCTCCGATATCGTTGTTCAAGATTTGCCGGATTGGGTGCGTGAGGATAAAGCGCTCTACTCCGCCTGCGTCTCGGGCGCGATTAGCGAAGACGAGTACATCGCAGGCCTAGCCGACGCGGGTCTCACCGATATCGAAGTTACGGAACGGCTCGTATACGACAAGTCGCAATTGAAAGGTCTGATGAAGTCCGAACTCGCCGAAGAAGTATTGGCAAATCTCGGTTGTTGCGGGGGTAGTGGAGATGGCACCGACGCTTTGAACGGCATGGTCG
>JAJDAB010000221.1 GCA_029262095.1 Candidatus Hydrogenedentota bacterium | reverse complement strand
AATACATGTTGCACGCAGGCGAGAACTCAGGTGACCCGCGCCTGCCCCTGATCGTGATCGCGGACCTCGCGCTGGAGTTGCGCAACACAGATCGCTATGGGCAATTCCTAATCCGGGCGACGGAAGAGCATCCGGAAGCATCCGAACCGTGGTTGCGCGTTTGCGACATGTCCGTTCAAATGGGCAATGCCCCCGCCGCCGCGCAAGCGTTGAAAGAAGCCGAAACGCGTGGCGCGCCTGAGGAAAGACTGAACGAGCTTCGCCCGCAGATTGACGAGCTGAACAAGGGCGGCATCAGTACGTTGGATACGGTGAATTAGGCAATCTCATTGTCCATAGAGCTTGAGTCCACTTGTATACCTCACGACGTTTTGAGAGCAGAATGATATGGACTAAATCTTAAAGTCGCTTGCGTATCCATTGCACTGCCGTATCGACCACGATTGGATTGAATTCACCGGCGAAGCGATTCAACATCGTTTCTTGTTGCGAGTCCGACGTTTCAAATCCGTGGCCGATGCCTTCGAGTTCGATGAGGGTGGCGTTGCCGGGATGTTTCGTGTTGACCGCGTCGCGGATGTAGGGGTGATCATCGCGGCTGGCGGCGTAGTCGGCTTCGCCGTATAGGACGAGGACCGGCGCGCTGACCTGTGACCAGGCTTGCGCTTTGTCGATGTCGTCGAGCTGGTGCCAGAATGTGTAGTGGACGCGGTGGAAATGCGTGTCATCTGAATTGCGCGGTTCAAAGAACGTCTTGAACGTTGCATCGCGTGCCATGATCTCGCCGGGCGTGAGGCGTTCGCCGAAGAACAGTTGGATGAATTCCTCAATCTGGTTCATCTTCTGCTCAATAACCGTTTCCTTTAGACGGCGCAGTCTGAATTGGCGTTCGTTATTCTCCGCGAAATAGTGGGGGAGAGGCTTTCCTATTGTTCCAAAAACGATGACCCCGTCGATATTCTCGTTCTCCGCGACCAGCGGCGCAAACACGCCGCCCATGCTGTGTCCGAAGAGAAATACGTTGTCGGTGTATTCGAGGGATTGGGCATAGCCGAGCGCGGCTTTATGGCCGCGTAATTCGGTCTGAAAGTCCATTTCGTTGCACGGCCCGCCTTCGCTGTCGCCGACACCACGCTTCTCGGCGCGGACTGTGACAAATCCCGCGTTTGTAAATCCGGCCAACAACTGGCGAACGTGGTCGTCTTCTCTAAACCACATATCAATCGAAGTGCATCCGAGTCCTTGGAGGAACAACACTGCGGGAAAAGGGCCATCGTCATCCGGCTTCGTGACAATGGTGCGATGGCGCACGCCATCGACTGTGACAAAACCATACTCAGTCGCGAAGTCGGGATACGATTCCTCGGGCATCGGGTTGAGTCGCGCCGTAACGATGCGTTCTTCACCATCGCGCAACACGCGCAATGCGACCTCCTCGCCGCCTTTGTGCGAACCGAGTTCGTTCACCGCGTCCGTCAATGCGTCATCGCCGCGAATGTCCGCATCGTCGACGGACAACACAACGTCGCTTTCCTGCAACCCCGCAGCAAGCGCGGCGGAGTCCGGCATCACCCCGACAATCTGTACGCCTTCACGCCGTTCAAGGCCGAGTCGCGATTGCACTTCTTCATCTACTAGGGACAACTGCGCACCCAACACCCCACGTCGAGGCAGTGATTCATCCAGCGCAATGGCATGAGCGGAAATGAGCGTGGCGGCGATGATGACGAGTGTGGACTTAGTGGACATGGTAGACACTCCCGGTTGGCCTTGGAGTGTTGAGTCTACATAGTTTGGCGAATGTGTTGCAGCGATCTCGTGGCATCGCCGAAGGTCTAGCTGGGAAACAAAGGGTAATCTCTTGTCACTTCTGTTGTAAGCTGTTTTCTGTAAGTGGTTTAGGCGAGAAGTTCTCTCGCGATTGTTGTTAAGGGCGTGGACGTCGGACCGGCCCACGCGCCTGGGTATCGCTGGGCCGGTCCGTGATTACGCGGTGAGGCGGGAGCCTGCTGGCGAACAGATTATTCTGCGGCGACTTTCGTGTTTAGTGCTGCGAGTAGATTCATTTGTCCGGTGTGGTAGGCGTTGTGCATGGCGAACGCGGCTAGGGCGGGTCCTAGTATCTTGAGGCGGTCTTGAAGCGGTGGGGGGACGGGGCCTCTGGGCGGTCCGGTCAGCTCACTATCGTCCAGTTCTTTAATGGCTGCCGCTACTTCTTCGCCTACTATCATATACGTCTCGATGATTTCGTCCCATGGGGGATAGGCCGATGCGTCGGATTCGATCGCTTGTCCGCCGAGGAATGCTGGTGCGAACAGCGGGCCGTAGTTTGGCGGCAACGTTGGTGCTCTGCCTAGGCATACGCCCATCACGGCGTTGCCGGTGACGACGGCCATGTGTCCGAGTTGCCAGGTAGGATGCGCTTTGCCGGGTTCCGCCTGTGTTATTCGTTGTTCTTCCGGAATCTTTTTGGCTGCGGCGATGGTTTCGGCCATCGACCATTGGAATAGCTCTGCGATTGTTGTTGCGCGTTCGTTACCCATCATTCGTCTCCTTGGTTTTGGCTAGTGATTCAAAGTGGTCGGGTTGGGTTCACCCCTCCTTGATCCTCCCCCTTCCAGGGGGAGGTACTTAATGAATGGATAGTTTTTGGTGTAGACCTTCGTTCTTCACTTGCCGATGAATTGCGCTTTGCCGGGACCATTTTGCAATAGCGATTCGATTCCGATTTTTAAGTCGTCGGTTTCGAATAATGGTGCGGACAGTTCCGGGATGATTTGGTCGGCGGCGCGTAATCCGTTGTCGAGATGAGTTCGGATGGTGCGTTTCGTTGCGGCGTATGCCAACGTTGGACCTGCGGCGAGTTGGTGGGCGTATTTCAATGCTTTCTCGTGAAGTTTGTCCGCGGGTAGGACGCGGTTGATGATATTCCAGCGCTCGAACTCTGCCGCGGTATAGGGACGTCCGCCGTATACAATCTCGCGTGCGCGGTAGGGTCCGCAACAGGACACGAGTCGTTGCGCGCCGCCGCCGAAGGGCATTGCGCCGATGACCGCTTCGATTTGTCCGAGCATTGCATCTTCCGCCGCCCAGATGACGTCGCACGCCAATGCAACTTCGAGTCCGCCGGCCAAACACATCCCTTGCACGGCGCAAATGGTGGGCACGGGAATCTGTTCTGCGTGTAATGTCGCCCGGCCAGCAGCGCTGATGAGCGCGTGCGCGCTGCGCGGAGTTCGGCCTTGGAACATGGAATCGACATTCGCACCCGCGGAAAATGCGTCGCCCTCGGCCTGGACCAGCACTGCCCGGGCATCGGAATCGTGCGCTTCGGAGACGGCGGCCTCTAGCGATTGCATCATCTCCGGTGATACGAGGTTCAGCGGCGGATCGGCGAGGGTGATGATGCCGACTTCGCCATCGCGTTCGAATCGTACGGTGCTCATTGGTGTTTCTCCTGTGGACTGGCTACGCAACCTGTAGTGTTTGTTACAAGATGGTCAATCCTGTAATATTCGTTACAAGATTGTCAAGTGCTCGATAGCTAGGATGTGAAGAATGGCAGGCCGAATCCAATTTGATCGCGATGCCGCTGTGGAAGCGGCGGTGAAAGTCTTTTGGCGAAAAGGCTTTATGGCGACGAGCATGGAGGACATCAAGGCCGCTACGGGCGTGAAGGAAAGCAGTCTCTACAACACTTTCGGGAACAAGGAGGGGCTGTATAAGGAGGCGCTGGCCCGATATCGGACGAAGGTGATGGGCAATTTTGCGTCTATGCCGAACTTGGAGAAGCCGCTGGAAACCGTTCGCACTACGCTGCTTGGAATCGCACACCTCGCTACGACGGAAGAGGGTGCGGCGGGGTGCATGTTGATGAACAGAGCGATGGAGCTCGGCGCGCAATACCCGGACATCGCGACGTACGCACGGGAGACGTACGCACTCATTGAGGAATGGTTATTCGTTACGGTTCAGCGCGGTCAAGAACTGGGTGAGATACCGGACGAGCGCGATGCGCGATCGCTGGCCCGGTATTTAAGCTTCAACATTCAAGGGATGTTCGCCGTCGCACGCACATCACCCACGGAAGAGTTCATGAACGACGTCGCCCAAACGTTAATCGGCGTATTGCAGGAGAGCCGTTAGTTCGCTTGTTTCAGACACGACGGCGGTGCGTTACCAACGCGTCCAACGGTTTCGCCAATTTGTATCTCGTTGCGCCTGGCGCCGGTAGTTGTTGTAGGCTTCATCGACCCGCCGTTTATATTCCTGTGCCCGTTGCGCGGCGCGTTGATCGCGTGCTGCGTTCTTGGCCGCGCCGCGCTTTCGCGCATCGGCAAAGTTATCGTGCATCATCTGTTGCAGGTCGAGTTTTCGTTGGTACTTAGCCTGCGCTTCTGCCTGCAGACGTTCCTGTTCGACTTGTTCGGCTTCGATGATG
>JAJDAB010000220.1 GCA_029262095.1 Candidatus Hydrogenedentota bacterium | reverse complement strand
GCGAAGACGACGCCACGCTGGTGGCCGGCTTTCTCGGCATCGAAGGTGCGCACCCGCTCGAGGGCGATCTCGCGAACGTCGATGTGCTGTTCAACGCCGGGTATCGCATGTTCGGCATTACGCATTTCTTCGACAACGAGCTTGGCGGCTCAGCCCACGGTGTTTCGAAAGCGGGCCTCACCGATTTTGGCCGCGAAGTCGTGAAGCGCATGGAAGAGCTCGAAATCATGGTCGACATCGCGCACTCGTCGCCAACGATGATCGACGATATCCTTGCGATGGCGACGCGGCCCATCTTGCTTTCGCATGGCGGCGTGAAAGGGACGTGCGACAATGTTCGCAATTTGAGTGACGATCACTTGCGCGGCGTGGCCAAGACTGGCGGCGTCATTGGAATCGCGTTTTTTCCGACGGCGACATGCGGCGACGGCGTTCGCGATATCGCCAAAGCCATCCGTTACACCGCCGACCTTGTCGGTGTCGACCACGTAGCGCTTGGTTCAGACTATGATGGATCGGTGTCGGTGCCGTTCGATATTTCGGGCATCGCGCTGATCACGGAAGCGCTGATGGAATTCAATTTTAACGATGACGAAATCGGAAAAATAATGGGCGGCAACGTCGCGCGATTGCTGGGCGAAGCCCTGCCAAAAGGTTAATTACAGAGAGGTATTACGATGCGATTTTTAGCTGCCGCGCCATTGCTGTGTATGTTTGCGGGTATTGGATTGAGCACCACCGGAGTCATTCCGCCCACCATTGGGTTCGCGCTGTTTGCGCTAAGCGGTTTGTTGGGCATTGTCGCCGCCCTGTTGGTTTACTTCACGCGTGTCCGCAAAGGCCAGCTCAACTTTCGCATACTGGTCGTGGTCGCGATCATGCCGTTTTTCGTTGTGTTGATAAGCGCTGCGTCTGGATTGTCTTATCCGCCCATTAACGACATAACGACCGATCTAGAAAACCCGCCCGTTTTTGTGCAGGCATTGGAATCGAACCCTGATCGCGATATGGCCTATCCCGAAGAGTTCAAGGCGATTGTGCAAGAAAAGTACACGGACCTTGCGCCACTGATGGTTGGGGAAACGCCCGAGCGTGTGTTTCAACGTGCGCTTGAGCTTGCGGAAGCGCAATCCGGCTGGACCGTTACCAATGAAGAACTCTCAAAGTTGACGATTGAAGGCGAAGCGCAGTCGTATTTCTTCGGCTTTATCGATGACTTCGTGATCCGAGTTTCTGAGAGCGAAGGTGGTGCACGGGTAGACATGCGGTCGAAATCGCGGGACGGTAAGGGCGACCTCGGCGCGAACGCAAAACGGATTCAATCGTTCTTCGATCAGTTATCCGCGGCGCAACCGGACGAGGAGCACTAGGCGCTAGCGAAGAGCGGACGATGAAGGACGGTTTTGGCCAAGAGGCGGCCATCCGCGTGAAGTAGGCGAATCGCGTACGCTTCTAGGTCCGCTTTTTCTTCTAGTGTTGCATCCGTGATTTCCGCGATCAGACGCCTACGCTCATCGGCGGTACCCCGGTCCCAGCGGATCGAGTTTGGATTGGAAAGCCGGACCTCGCGTGCTCCGTAGGCCGGATTGGTGTCTTTTCTAGTTTCCATGGGGCATTTGACCAGCGCGGGCGACGCAAAGTTTCGTGGGAATTAGTACTCAAACTGCGACAAAACCGTCATTCCGCCTACCGGGATTGCTGCGACCGGGCGATAGCCTCCAGCTCAACGGCCATGCGTTGCATCAACGAGAGAGCCCGAACCATGAACCACACGGTGAATGGAATCCAAATCACGTACATACCCCACATAACCAAATACACGAATCCTGTTGCCATCTCAGTCGCTCCTTCCGAATGGTTTTGGACCGATGCGGTGATATTTTATTTGGTCCAGGTCTGCCTCTACAATACGCCGACTTGTAGAACATCACTATAGACGCTGACTGATGCACGACGTAACCGTTCTCATTCTAATTCCCAATGCCGGTGACCGGCTTGAACGATGCCTTAAGAGCGTCCAATTCGCGGACGATGTATTTTGCGTCGTCGATCCAGATACATCGGATGGTTCGGACGTCATTGCGCGGAGGTATAGCGATCACGTGGTCACGCACGAATATGTGAATAAGGCGAACCAATGTAATTGGGCCATTCCTCAGATTCAAACCGAATGGACGTTGGTGCTGGACGCGGATGAATGGCTTTCTGATTCGCTCGTGGCGCGGATCAAAGACATCGTGACCCAGGACCACGGTCCAAACGGCTACCGAATTCGGCGTCGATCGTACTTTTTCGGCAAGCTGATTAATCATTGCGGATGGGAGCGTGATTACAACGTCCGGCTCTTTCGCACGGACAAGAGTCGATATACAGACCAACGTGTACACGCTACGGTGGACGTTGACGGCGCAATCGATTCTATTGATTCGCCGATGTATCACGATGACAAACGCAATTTCGAAGAGTACTTCGCGACCTTTCAACGTTTCACATCGTGGTCGGCGAAGGATCTCTTCGAGCGCGGAAAAATCGCGAAACGATCCGACGTTACATTGCGACCGATTGCTCGGTTCGTCAAGATGTATATCCTGCGACAAGGTTTCCGTGATGGCTACCACGGTGCCGTGCTTTGCGGCCTTGCGGCGTTTTCGGTGTTCACAAAGTATGCCAAGCTTTGGAACCTGCAGCGGATCGCCAGCGGCGGTGATGAACGGCCACCGGATATAACGTCGTAACTTTTCACCGTGCCGCCAGGGCTTGATCCTCGAAGATCTCGGCTCGTGACTATCGGCTGCGCACGCTATATTCTAAGTCGCTCGGGCATACCAAACCGATGAAAGGTCATGCTGTGTATATTCGCTCCGGACTTCTTTTGAGTTTCATGATCGGGTCTTGTGCTTTCGCGCCGGAATCATCTGCGCAGGCGGTCAAGCATAAGGTTGCGGACGACGCAGCATCGCCGCGCTTGATGTATCACGGGTTGATACCGGGTCGTGACACAATGCCGAAAGTGCGCGAAGCACTTGGCGAACCGGCCAAACAGTCTCGGTTCTACAGCTATAAGATGTATTACCCCGCTGAGGGTCGATCGGGCATGTGGGATGTCGTCCACATGCATGGGAATTCGCCGGACGCGGGATTGGCGAATATTTCGGCCGCATCGATTCCCACGGGATACGAGACAGGCGCGAAAATACGCGCCGCGCTTGGTGAGCCGGAGTATGTGTTGCGCATGCCGACGTGGACGTTGCTTGACTACAGCGAGCAGGGCGTTCGGTTTACGTTGTCGCCGGAGGGTAAGGTCCATGGCGTGGCGTATGTGCCACACGGGTTCCGCCGTGTGCCGGACGGGGAACGCGCGTTGGTCGATCTCAGTCGTCTGCGTGAAGGAGAACAACCTAAACCGCGTAACGTCGCCAGCCTTGGTGGACTTACCGTCGGCGTCGCCGAAGTCGATATTTCGCCGCAAGGCAAGGATTGGATCGGGCATCCATACACGGTTCACGATCCCTTGCTTGCACGAATCGCGGTGTTCGCGAACGATGATTTGGCAGTTGCGCTGGCCGGCGCCGATCTCTTTGGATTCGGATTCTTTGAGGGCAATGTCATTCGAGCAGCGGTTGAAAAGGCTGGCATCGATCACACCATCATCGGGTCATCCCACAATCATGCCGCACCGGACACCTTGGGCGTGTACGGCCATTATCCCACCGATTACATTGAATACATTCAAAAACAAATCATCGACGGAATCGCTACCGCCGCGAAGAACGCGCAGCCTGTAAAAGAATTCCGCACCGCGTCCAAAGAGTTGCCGATGGACGGCGCGCGGGTGATGGATTTGTTCCGCAATGCGCGCAATCCGGGTGTGATGGATCCGACGATTTCGGTTTTGCAAGCGATCGGCAATGATGGTGATCCGATAACGACCATAGTGAACTTTGCGTGTCATGTAGAGTCCTTGGAAAAAGGCGCACGCGACATTAGCGCGGATTTCCCAGGGTATATGTGTGAACAGATTAGGCGCGACGGCGGTGGACAACCGGTGTTCTTGAATGGTGCGGTGGGTGGCATGATTAGCGGCGACAACCTCGGCCGGACGCACGAGTCGTCGAAGGAGATGGGCCATGCGCTGGCTAAAAAGGTCAAAGAACTGAGCGGCATTGCGCAGGCGCCCGCGGAATTCACATTCTCGGCAGAGCGCCGCGCGCTTCACATCCCGCTAACGAATCCTAGTTTTATCGACCGCTACGCGGAGAGCCCCCGCGGTCTCTATCGCGGCCGAGTGATCACAGACATGACGATCGTGCGTTTGGGTGAAGCGCAACTCCTCACGTTGCCGGGCGAACTCTTGCCCGAAGTGAGCTTCGAGATACTGGAACATATGGATGGTTTTCCGCGCGTCCTCGTCGGTCTCGGCAATGACCAGATCGGGTATTTTGTGCCGCCCTATGATTTCCGTAACGATTATTACGAGGAGACCGTATCCGTTGGGCCGGTTGGTGCTACGCAGGTCCGGGATATGGCGATTCGGATGTTGGGCGGAAAGCGTTAAATTAGCGGCAGATGCTTGTAAGCCCATCCGGAAACTGACACTATAGAGATAGTGTTCATACTCTCTTAATACCCAACTCTGGACGAATTTATGCTCGACCGCGTACTGACGCTAGTCTTTACAGACCTTGTCGATTCCACAGCGCTTAAGTCCGAAAAGGGTGACACGGCGGCGAGTTCGCTCATCGCACGCCATCGCGCGGTCATCCAAGAGATTTGCGAGACCCACGATGGCGCGATCGTAGATTGGGCCGGTGACGGATGCTTTCTCACATTTGAAACGCCGAGTGCTGGTGCGCACTTTGGACTCGAGCTTCAACAAGTTCACGCCAATGAAACGGATCTGCCTAAGGTCCGAATTGGCGTTCACATGGGCGAAGTTACGGAATCGGTCGCAAACGGAATGCGACGGATCGAAGGCCTCGCAGTAGACTTGGCCGCGCGCATTCAGTCGTTGGCGCAGCCCAGTCAAATCCTTCTGTCGTATGAAGCGTTCAATAGCGCGCGGCAGCGGCTTCGCACGGTAACGGGCGGAGGCGCGTTGGTTTGGTGTGCGCACGGCCCGTACAAGTTCAAAGGATTTGACGATTCGCTCGCCATTGGCGAAGTAGGCGTTGAAGGCGTCGCACCATTGACCGCACCCGAGAGCGCGGAAAAAGCACGCCGCGCAGTCGCGCCGACAGATGAGGATACGTTGGGTTGGCGTCCTGCGATTGGACAGCCGGTCGCGGGTCGGCCGCATTGGGTGCTTGAAAAGCAGCTTGGCACGGGCGGGTTTGGAGAAGTATGGCTCGCCACTAATATCAATTCGCAAGCACGTCACGTGTTTAAGTTTTGCTTCGAACCGGATCGCGTCCGCGGGCTGAAGCGAGAAGTCATCTTGTTCAAAGTCCTCAAAGAGAGTCTCGGTGAGCGCGCGGATATTGCGGGCGTGATCGATTGGGAATTCGAGAAGCCCCCGTTTTTGATCGAAGCGGAGTACTCCGAGGGTGGCGATCTCAAGGACTGGGCAGAGGCGATAGGTGGCCTGGATACGGTGCCGCTAGAAACGCGTTTGGATATTGTCGTTCAGATCGCCACCGCATTGTACGCGGCCCATAATGCGGGCGTTCTCCATAAGGACATCAAGCCCGCGAACATTTTGATCAATGAGATGGATGGACGGCCACGCGCCAGCTTGACCGACTTTGGTATTGGCCTCCTC
>JAJDAB010000219.1 GCA_029262095.1 Candidatus Hydrogenedentota bacterium | reverse complement strand
GCGAGCGCGGCGTCGAGGTCTGTTGAATACGCCAAGCCACCGTGATTCTCTGCAAGCACCTTCAGCTTATCTTCGCTACGACCCAACAGAAGGGGCTCAGGCATTACGACATCACCATTTTCGAGGGGCACACCGCCCTGCGCGCGTATGGCCATGATGGATCGCGCGAGGTGTTGATTCGCGCCCATGCGGCCCGTGACGCCGTTCATAATGATGCCGATGCGATGTTCGCTCATGCTTTGTCTGCTCCTTCCAAGGGCTTATGTTGCCACAGGGTAGCCAGCGCGGAGCCGGTGAGGTTGTGGACGACGCTGAAGATACTCGACGGGAGTGCGGCGACGGCGCTGTAGTGGGCGTTGGCGAGTGTGACGCCGAGGCCGCTGTTCTGCATGCCAACTTCGATCGCGATGGTACGTCGCGCGGCCGGCGGTAGCCGGAATACGCTCGCAAGTCCATAACCCACAGCAAGTCCGCAGCTATTGTGCGTGAGGACGATGACTCCGAGGAGGGATCCCATCTCTGCGATTTTGTCTCGCGACAGGGCGACGATTGCTGCAATGACAAGTACGATAACGAGTACGGAAAGTGCGGGGAAGTACTCGAGAATCGCTTCGCTGCGCTTTTTCAACACGCCGCGCAACAATACACCGCCGCCGACCGGTAACAGCACGACGAATAACACGCTCTTGAACAGCGCGAACGCGTCGACATCGAGGAATTCGCCGCCGTAAAGATTGACGAGCGCTGGTGTGAGAAACACGGCGAGTATGGTCGAGCACGCCGTCATGGTGACGGACAACGCGACGTCGGCTTTGGCGAGGTAGGCGATGACGTTACTCGCCGTACCGCCTGGGCACGCGCCAAGGATGACGAAGCCAATAGCGACTTCCGGCTCGAGGCGGAATGCTTTAGCGAGCAGATAAGCAAGTAGTGGCATAACGCCGAATTGGCCGATGACGCCGCACAGGGCTGCGCGGGGCATTTGAGCGACGCGCATAAAGTCGGCCGGTGTGAGTGTCATCCCCATGCCAAACATGATGACACCGAGACCCAGAACGATATATTCGCCCAACGGGGCGAACGGCGCGGGGACGACGTATGCGGCGACCGAGAATAGGATGACCCAAAGTACGAAGCCTTGGGTCCACCAGCGTAGTAGCGACGACACTGGCGATGGTTACTGGCCGAGCGCGAGCATGTTGGCGAAAATTTTGGTCGCGCCAGGATGCAGTTGCCGGATTTGCCGGTACCAAACGAGCGCGGTGTAGAAGTAGATGCCTTCGCCGTATTCAGCGTAGAGGCAACTGCCTTCGAGTGATTTGTCGCCGGGATCGTTGCACGCGAGTAGTGGTGTATACGCGTCATCCCAACGTGACGGGAAATAGAGACCGCGTTCCTGTTTCCACCCATTCCAGTCAGTCGATACGATTTTGTTCGGTACGTTAAACAGCGGGTGGTCGGGTTGGAGCAGCGAAATGGGTGCGTCTTCCACCGTCACTCGGCCACGCCCGACCGTTAGCGGGTACGGCGCGAGACCGGAATTCCATTCAAAGGTTTTCTGATAACTGACGATGAGATTCCCGCCGCGATTGACGTAATCGAGCAGCGCTTGGTTATTGGCGACGAGATCCGGCCGCACGAGATACGACCGAATATCAACAATAATAGTCGTAAATTCGTCGAGTCGATCGGGCGTGAAATCCTCTACCGTCAACGCGGAGTGCGGGACATCGAGGCGTTCAAGGGTGAGCACGTAGGTGTCATCATAACTTTGGATAACGCCGACGCGGATGTTTTCGGGAAGCGACATCGGAATGTAGCGCGCCATTGCCGAACGCGATTCAGCCGAGCCTTTAATCGAGGCGGTGACCTCAAAATCCTGCGCGACACCGCTGGATTTACCGGTACGTTCGGCCCTCACCGGCAGTACAGTCTGTTCGCCTTCCGCGCCGAATGAAAAGGGAATCTCCGTCTGCGCGATTTTCAAACCTTCGGGCGCCGTCACCACGAGTGTACCCTCATTTGCGCCGGGTTTGTGGTTCGTCAAGATTACGTCGTATTGAACCGAACCATCGTCGTTGATCAAATACGGATCGCCTGCAAAACCAATTTCCACCGAAGGGGCGGTGTCGAACTGCACAGGGCGGTGCAGCGCGATTTCACCGTGCTCCGTATCGATACGCGCGGTGAGTGTGTATTGCGGCTCCCAAAACCGGTCGGCGAAAACGTATTCAGCATGAGGGACTGTTAATGGGACGGTCGCCGGGGCGGTAACGTCCAACTTCGTTTCTGCTTTCCGACTGTCGGTGATCTCTTTGGTCGCTTGTACCGGGGTTCCGTCTTTTAGCCACGGTTTTGGCGTAAGTTCAAACGTCACTGAACGCGCATCCGCGTTCTTGAAATCGATAAGACGAACTTCCAATCCTGCGGATTGCCCTGGGATGAGTTCCGCATCCGTGAGATACGAGTCGAGACGAATCTGCGCGGCTATACCAGCCGCACGATGCACCCGTGCCAAGCGATCGGTCGCGTTGGACTCTTGCGCCACACCCTTTGCCAGTTTCATCAATGGCTCAACGAGTGATTCGCGGTCCGATCTGGATTCGCTGATTTTTCTTTCGCCTTCGGATACGCGGTCGGGCAAGCCGTCGAACAACGCGCCGCCCGGTGCAGGTATGGACCCATTCCCATTGGCACCGTTTTCCGGAGCTTCCATGACCAATTGATAGGCGGGTTGGATGCGGCGATTCCGATACATGTCGATGAAGAATCCCATACCCTGGGATTGATGTTGCTCAAGTGCGCGCGCTGCAATTTCCGCGTAGGTCAGGCCGCGCCATTCGCTGAGCCGGTACGCGTCGACGTTGGCGATATCGGTTCCACCCGTGCGCGCACGCACATATAAACGGGCTGGTTGCCACGCTTCGAGACCCGCTTTGATCTGATCCGGGAATACGCTGGGATCGGCGGCAGCGGAAAACGCATTTTGCAACGTGTGACCCGTAGCTTGATGATGACCATGGGCGCCGGTAGCCGGGTGGTTGGTGATGATCACGTCAGGGCGCGCGAGTCGGATGATGTGGACCATACGCCGTAACGCAGTTTCCTCGCCCCAAACGCCGTAGGTCTCTTCCCGCGATTTGGAATAGCCAAACTCGGGCAGGTTCAGGAAATGCAGTTCCGCGCCTTCGACATCGGTCGCTGCTTTCATTTCGCGCGTTCGGATGACGGCGAGTTCGTTGTAGAGTTCCGGGCCGATTTCATTTTGGCCGCCTTCGCCGCGCGTCGAGATGACGGCGAACGTCTTGTATCCGTATTCGAGACGATAAGTCGCCAACGTCGCGCCATCTTCATCGTCGGGATGGGCCGCGACACACATCAGCCGCAGATCGGTTCCGACATCACGCAACGCTTCGCGAAATTCAGTTTCACCAAGTGCGTCGATCGCGAATGCGACCGGCGATAAGAATGAGCAGCAGAGTACGAGGAATGAGGTGGTGCGCTTCGATTGAGTCATGCGGCGTAGTATACCATGCAGGAATGCGTATCAAATTCATTCGATATAGCGTTGGGTTCGTCGCAGTGTGCGCCAGTTTTTCGATGTCTTGCGTCTACCTCGATCATAACTTTCGCGAAGTGGAATCTGGCGCACTCTACCGTTCCGGGCAGATGCCGGACCATCGGCTAGGGCGATTCGTAAATGAGCACGGCATTCGTACGGTAGTGAATCTACGCGGTGCGTCGTCGGGCGAAGCGTGGTATGACGACGAGATTGCCTTGTGTTCCGCGCTGGATGTGGATCACCACGACCTGGACTGGTCGATGGAGCGCTTGCCGGCGCCGGCATCCTTGGCAAAACTCGTCCAAATCCTGGAATCAGCAGACGGGCCGGTACTGGTCCATTGTCACGGAGGTACCCATCGTGCGGCGATCGCATCGGCGAGTTTCCGGTTACTAAACGGACAGTCTGTTGAGGATGCACGCGACGAAATTGGCTTGTTCTTCAACGATGCCCCGATCGGAGAACTGCTTGATTTGTATGAGGAAGACGGCGGCGATTTTGGTGAGTGGGTGGTCAAGCGTTATCCAGCGGTGTACGATAACTTAAACCGCCAAGACGCGGAGAGCGCCAAGTAACACAGCGTGCTTTGCGGCTATTTTTTTCTTGAGTCCTTGGCAAAATGCTTGGGATCAATGCGGACGAAGTGTCTGAGCATGTGTTCTAACATGAGGCCGATCACGAAGATGCCGACGCCGGTCCCTGCGAAAATGGCCGCCGCGACAACCAGGATGATTGCGACGGGCAATTGCTCAATTCGCCATAGGTATGCCGCGACAATTCCGCACAGCGCCGCTGCAAACCATTCGAAGAATGCAATTTTGCCGAAGAACTGACCCGGTGCGCGCATCCGGGTATGCAACATCCACATCGTCAAGACGTCAAGCGCACCGCGCGAGAATCGTTCGAGTCCGTATTTCGACTTTCCGAATTCGCGGCGTTTGTGTTTGACCGGAATCTCGCCGATGCGAAAGCCCCGGTCGTGCGCAAGGATGGGGATCAGCCGGTGGAGTTCGCCGTAGACGACCGTGTTATCGATGACATCTCGGCGAAACAGTTTGTATCCGCAATTCACGTCGTGTAGCGGGAGATCGAATACGCTGCTGACACCCTTGTTATAAATTCGCGACGGAATCGTCTTGTGCCACGGGTCGTGGCGAACGGCTTTCCAACCGCAAACGACGTCGAAACCTTCATCGAGCTTCGCGAGAAAGTTGGGGATTTCGGCCGGGTCATCTTGAAGGTCGGAATCCATTGTGAAGACAAGTTCGCCTGTGACCTGCGCGAATCCCGCGGCAAGTGCAATCGATTTTCCGCAATTGCCGTCCAGCTCGATGAGGCGCACTCGGGAATCGGACTCATCTAGCTTGCGTAGTATTTCCGTGGATCCGTCGGTGCTTCCGTCGTCAATGAAAATGACATCGAGTTCTGCGCCGGGGGCATTGGCCACAATTCCTTCGAAGAGTGTTTCCAATGTATCGCGCTCGTCGAAGACGGGTATGACAAATGAAAGTTTCATGATAAATAAACGTGGGTTGGCTGCGCATGATGCTTCAGCCCGCGATCACAGTCAAATGCTATGAACGCAGGATGAGCACACCATTCGCGGATAAGGTGACTTCCGGTCCGACTTTTTCATTTGCCAGTAGGTCCAAACAGGCTTTTGGCAGTGTTACGGTTTGACGATCCGGAGTGTGATTGAGAATAAAGACGATGCGTTTGTCTTTACCGCGGCGCTCGGTGATTTCGACGCCTTCGGGAATTTTTTTCATCGGATAGTCGGGCGCTACTTCTGTGAGAAAGGCGCACAACGTATCTTGGGGCAAGTGTGCGCCAACGTAGTGCACTTCGCCTTTTTCAAGTTCATAGCGCGTAATCGCAGCTTTGCCCGCGAATCGGCTTCCCACATATTCGCCGACGGCTTGCGACGTCATCCGGTCCAATACATCGACACGTCCGGATACAACGGCACGTTGTGCGATGAGCGCGCCGCGGGCGAAGTTGATGGTCATGGGTTCGTCGGGCGGTATGTTGAGCGTTTCTTCGATCGTGGCACCGGCTATGGGTAAGAGCAGACCTGGTGCCGCCACATGTTGAAAGGTGTTGGAAACGGTGCGGGTGCCGGAGCCGGGGCCGAGAATTAACCTGCCACCACCTTTCACATACTGTTCGAGTTGTTCAGCGAGTTCGTCATCGACAAACGGTAGCCAAGGCGCGAGAACGAGCTTGTACGATTCTAGCGGGCAGCCGGGCGAAACAATGTCGCACCCGTGCCCAATTTGCTTGATCGCTTCATACCAGTCGCGGTCGACGCTGTCAGCCCCAGGATCCGGAAACGCCGTTGCGTTCGTGACGGTCAGATCAGCATCGCGCTGAATCAGCATTGCTATTTTCGGTTCAACGCGGGTGTTCTTGAGCTTCGGTAAGACTTTCGTCAGTTCGTCCGACGTGCGCCGTACTTCTTTGAACGCCGAAGCCGCGCGACCATCGGGTGTCAGTAACCCGTTCATACCCATGGCCAAACCCGATCTTGGCGAATGCCAACATCCGGAAAAAACGCGATCGGCGCCACTAGCGATACCTTGCCAGATCCAGCGACGAAGTGCGCCCGCACTCGGGTCAGCATGATGTCCAGCGACTTCGGCGAGCGTCATGCGATCGCTTTTCGGCCTGACGGCAGCCATAGCCATTGCCGTATCGATCCAATGTGTACTGCCGGTATTGGTCTGGGCGGCGAACAATGATTCGTCGTCCGGATCGGCTGCCGAATCGTGCGCAAGATCGAGGTCGCAAATAATTTCGAGATCAGAGTCCGAATCGCCCAATATGGATCGGACAGATTCAAAAAACGCGAAGCGAGTGTGCGATTGAAACCGCGCAAAGTCGAGTGCATGGCTGGGGTGAATTTGGGGACCGCGCGGCAAGCCTATTTCAGACCATGCGCGATATCGGACACACCAAGCGTCGGAAAGCGCCTTTTCAGATAAGTAACGCTCGATGAGCCAATCCCGAAAGGCCTGTTCACACGATTCGCAGTAGCAGAGCTGCGATGTGCGCGAGGATTCGATGCGCCAGCCTGATAGGGCCTCATGCTTGCCGTACTGACCGGCTAGCGCCCGGGTGATGCCTTCGCTGAGCGACGCGATACTGGCCGAGCTGTAGCACAACGCGCCGCCGAATCCGCATGATTGGCCGTGGACGTCCGTCAACGAGAGATCGGGATATTTAGCAAACGCCCAAGCGGGTGGACTGTTGATTGGGATGCAAACGAAAACAGCTATGCTCTGCGCGTGCAGTGCTTCCACGATGGTATCGAGCCAGTCGTAGGTGAAGCGGCCTTGGCTGGGTTCGATGATGTCCCACATCGCCGGGCCAACACAGGCGGCATTGAGGCCCGCCCGTTTCATGAGCTTTGCGTCTTCCGGCGCGCGGTCTTCGACCAACAACTCCGGTGAATATCGTACCCCTAGACGCACTCGCAGCAGCCCTCACTCGTTGCACCGGAAGGAGGATAACAACGCTGGGGACATCCGGCAAGGTACGAAAAAGCCTCCCCGCCTAAGGGCGAGGAGGCTAGGCAATACTAAAGCGAAAGCAGTTATTCGCTATCGAGCTTCTTGAATGCCGCTGCGGGGTCTGCAAGAACGGGCTTATCACAGCCCGCGCAACATAATTTCACCAAACGGTTCGCGACGACAAGATTGATCGGCTCACCTTTGCTATCGATAGGTTTGCCGCTCGTCGGGCAATTCTTGTACTTATAGTCCGCGCTCTGTGCGGCGATGACGGCTTCGTCCAACTTTGCGATGGTCGCGGCGGCATCGGAGCTCGCCGGTTTCACGCAACCCGCACAGCAAAGTTTTACGTGACGATTGGCGACGATTAGGTCAATCGGGTCGCCCTTGCTGTCCAGCGCCTTGCCCGAGATAAGGCAGGTGTCGAGCGGATAGTTTTTGTTTTGCTGTGCAATCATCTTCTCGTCGACCGCCGCAATAAACTTGGCCGGGTCTGCTTTGAATGGGTCTTCGCATCCGCCACAGCACAGCTTAATTTCGCGGCCTTCGTGATCGAGGACAATGGGATCGCCCATCGAGCCGAGCGCCTTACCCGAGACCGCGCATGTATCGAGGGTATACGGGTCACCTGCAGTCGCCGCGCCCGCAGGCATGCCCGCGATCAGCAATGCCGCAACCGCTACTGTGACGCCTAGTGCAATACGTTTCGTGAACATGGTTTTCTCCTTCAAGTGCATGCGATTTGAATTCGCAGTTACAGGTGAGTAAACAACCTATGATCTGGATTCATTTCTATCGACCCCAATGGCTATTGATCGTAGAGACAGTCTACGCGACAATCGATAGAAATACCACCGG
>JAJDAB010000218.1 GCA_029262095.1 Candidatus Hydrogenedentota bacterium | reverse complement strand
CGAGTTCGCCTTCGATCTGTTTCCACATGTCGACAAACTTTGGTAGGTCATCTTTGATGCGATCGTACTGCTCGGTCGCTAACCGCTCCTTGCGGACCTGTTGTTTTTCACTCCAATCGCGCAACCAACCCATCTTGGCGTGCTTGGCCTCGTACGCCTGCTTTTTGGC
The DNA here is from genome assembly GCA_029262095.1 of Candidatus Hydrogenedentota bacterium. Classification (GTDB taxonomy): domain Bacteria; phylum Hydrogenedentota; class Hydrogenedentia; order Hydrogenedentales; family SLHB01; genus JAJDAB01. The sequence continues at coordinate 10,439 of JAJDAB010000218.1, read as the reverse complement.
CTCGGATTTGTAGTTCAGCGCGCGAAACCCCGTTTCGGCTACGAAGGCGGCCTGATCCAAATCCAACTTGAAATCGCCCTTTGGCGTCATGCACCCCATGATCGCCGCGCACGTCAATAGAATAAACACTTCTCGTATCCGCTTCATGATTTGCTTTCTCCTGAATTCCCTTTGTGTCCGCGACCCTGTACCGCTTTCCATCCCCAACGATGCACCGCGCCGTAATACCGCCGGGACAAGAACCAACCACTCAACCGCTGCAATGAACCACCCGCTTCGGAACAGCGACGAATGTTTTCCTTCAAGTTGATATCCGCCGTACGCCGCGCGTATTTGATTTTGGATCTGATGTACCGGAGTTCCGCGCGGGCGGCGTAGGCTTCGTCCCGGCGCTCCGACTGCTTTCGCGACTCTCTAACGATTCGTTCTTGAATTCGCCCGCGCGCGACCAATTCCCGAATGAGGTGGTATTCGTAGTCATGGATGCGGCACGCCCTGCGCCACCAACCATCTGGGGACATCGAGCACCCGTCGTCCACAAACCCTAAGGGTACCTCCGGCCCAACCAACTTCATCGCCGGCATTTAATCCTCCTCCGCTATACGGCACGGCCAACAAACAGGCCGCCCGTTAGCTAAGGCATGTCGTTGCACTAGAATTCGTCATTGCGAAGAGCGAAGCGACGCGGCAATCTCATTTTGGTCATCAGAGTACGAGGCTGTAATCGGCTGGACGACGCCCTTGCCAATCCCCCCTGTTTTCGTGTGGAATGTTGGACCTTCTACCTAACCGGAGCCGTATTCGTGGATTTCAATCTGACCGAAGAACAGGAAATGATCCGTACCCAGGTGCGAGAACTCGCCGACACATTCGACATGGAGTACTGGCGCGATTGCGACCGCAATCATGAATACCCGCACGAATACCTTAAGACTTTTGCGGAGGCGGGCTGGCTCGGCATCGCGATTCCCGAAGCCTATGGCGGCGCTGGTCTGGACATCTTCGAAGCGTGCTTACTACTTGAAGAGATTTGCGCGTCCGGTGCAGGCACAACGGGCGCTTCGCCCGTACACTTCGCGATTTTTCCGCCGATGCCTGTGATCAAATACGGCACGGAAGAACAGAAACAACGGTTTCTTCCCGGGGTAGCCAGCGGCGAACTCAAGGTTGGATTCGGCGTCACCGAGCCGGACGCCGGAACGGATACCACGCGTATCAGCACGTATGCCGAAAAAGTTGGCGACGAATACATCATCACGGGCCAAAAGGTTTGGTCGACCAACATCAAACACGCACAGCGGACACTGCTCCTCGCTCGTACGACGCCCTACGAGCAAGTGGACAAGAAGACGTTGGGCATGTCGCTCTTCATGCTCGACCTTGAGTCTGAGGGCATCGAGCGCAGCGAAATCGAGAAGCTCGGTCGCCACGCCGTCGACTCGAACATTCTTACGCTTGATCACGTGCGCGTGCCCGCGTACGACCTGATCGGCGAAGAGGGTCAGGGGTTCTATCACTTGCTAGCCGGGTTGAATTCTGAGCGCTTATTAATTGCGGCCGAAGCCGTGGGGATTGGCCGGGCTGCTATCGACATTGGCGTGAAATACGCGAACGAACGCGTCGTGTTTAACCGTCCAATCGGGATGAACCAGGGTCTTCAGTTTCCCCTTGCAGACGCCCATTCCAAACTCATCGCAGCGCAACTCCTCGTCTACAAAGGGGCCACAATGTTCGACCAAGGTCAGAGCTGCGGCGCCGAAGCCAACATGGCTAAACTTCGCGCCGCGGAGGCCGGGTTCGAAGCGTGCGACGTTGCGCTCCAGGTCCACGGCGGAATGGGATACGCGAGCGAATACCATATCGAACGGCTATGGCGTGAGATTCGCCTTTATAAACTAGCGCCCGTCTCGCAAGAGATGGCGTTGAGCTATATCGGACAGCATGTGTTGGGATTGCCTAAGTCGTATTGACGGGGTGTGTGGCAATAAACGTTTTGCTATGCCCAAGATTCAGCATTCGATACTATGTCGCGGTGTCCAATCCAATCGCCCAATCCGATCTGGAATTCCAAACGCGCATGCTCATGCGTGTTTCGCGCACATTTGCTCTGACGATCCCCCAACTTCCGGAGCCGCTCTCCACCGTAGTCGGCAATGCCTATCTTTGGTGCCGGATCGCCGATACCATTGAAGACTGTCCAGATTTTTCGCTGGACGAAAAGCGCTCGCATATCGAAGCGCTCGTTGCGGTCATTGGCGGTGCGCAATCTCCCGATGCTTTTGCGGACGCGTTATTGCCACGCCTAACCGGCGACGATTGGGCCGGAGAGCGTGAGCTCATTGCGGACACGAACGCCGTCATGCGGATATTCGAGTCGTTCGGTGAACGTGAACGCGCGGCCGTCCAGCGATGTGTGGGCATCATGGCCAAAGGCATGGAACACTTTCAGGAGGGTATGTTCGCCCATGGCCTTCGCGATCAAGCGCAACTCGATGCGTATTGTTACTACGTCGCTGGCGTTGTGGGCGAAATGCTGACGGAAATATTTTGCGCGCACGCCCCGGAAATCGAAGCGAATCGAGGAGACCTGGAACGCTTTGGCATTTCATTTGGACAGGGACTCCAAATGACCAACATTCTAAAAGACATTTGGGACGACAAAGATCGGTACGTTTGTTGGTTACCACAGGCCGCCTTCGCGGAACACGATTTCGATCTTCGCGATCTCACGCCCGGCCAAGAATCAGAAGCATTCGAAACCGCGCTGGGCGAACAAGTCGGCATCGCGCTTGGCCATCTTAGAAATGCGCTAGAATATACTTTGCACATTCCGAGGACCGAACGCGGTATCCGTCTGTTTTGCCTGTGGGCACTTGGCATGGCCGTATTGACGTTGCGCAAGATAAACAATCAACGCGGATTTCAAACTGGCGACGAAGTGAAAATCTCCCGCAACGCAGTACGCGCTACCGTCTTGCTCACTCGAATCGGCGTATTTCATGATTGGATATTGCGGGGCTTGTTCCGCGTGGCGTCCTGGGGGCTTCCACTAACGAATGTTTCTCCGGCTAGCGCTGACCGGATATCGCTGGCAGAATAGCGCAGAGGTGCTATCTAGACCGTTTGACACGATGCCCAATCGCTTGTTAAGCTATCTAATCATCGGTTGGCCGAAGTTGAACCCTGAGTCTGGATAAAATGCGCTCTCCAAATTTATTGAAATCCCTTAGCTTTCGTGCACTTTTGTTGTTCTTCAGCTGGAGCGTGTTACATGCTCCGATGACCTATGGTGCCGATTCTGGATTGACCTCGGAAGAATCTGAGAATGCAATTCTTCGCAAGGAAGCCGCTGAGGCGCTATTTGATTCGATCTCGAGATCGAAAGCTGTGCCGATTCCGCTAGAAGAGCTGTTCGAGGAGTTGGGACTAACACCACCGTGGCCACGGATGTATCGCATGATAGCGCGAATGGACCCGGACAAGGATGGCGAAATTACCCGGCCAGAAATGGTGACCGGAATGCATGCGATCGTTGGCGTACAAGTCGATCGGAACATGGACTTGGACGGAAATCTCGATGAATTACTGTCGATGTACGAGTATTCGCTTGGCTACGTTGATCTTGATTCGCCTAAGAATGACGAAGGGTTCACGGAGAACCAAATCGAATCGTTTAAGCGGTACGATACGAATCAAGATGATGGCCTTTCGCGTCAAGAATTGGACGCAGATGTTACGCGCTACTACCTCAGACTATTCCGCGCGTGGCGTGTAACAGGAGAGCTGGCTGCGCGGCGATTTGCGACTGACGGAACCATTACTTTGGTTTCTTTTGCGTGGCTTCATGGCGTGGAGATTGGAGACGAAATTCCGCACGGAGTGGTAGAGCAATTCGAGACTTGGGCGGGCGGTGAAACGACGCCTCCTTTGAGGTATTTGGGGGGCTACCTCGCGCGCAAGCCCCTCGAGGAATTCAGTGCGATTGAAGATAGAGTCATGAAAACGACAAGAGAACAGGATACCGAATTATGAGACAGCTTGGGCTAGCTCTAGCGATCAGCGTTGCCGCATTAATCGCGAATTCAGCGGCAAACGATATCGACTGGCACGAATATTACGAACACGCGCGTGAAGAGGCCCAGCGGACCGGCAAGCCCATGTTAATTGCCTTCCGTTGCGCCCCTTGAATTAACTGCCGCGTATTCGACGCACAGGTTGTGCAGTCGCCACTTGATTCCCCTCGGGGGGAGCTGCTGGACCAGTATGTCTGCGCGAGGATTACCGACCTACGAAACGTCGACATCGGCCTCTTCGATTATGACCGCAACAATGCGCTCTATTACTTCATCATGAACGCGGACGAATACATCTATATGCGCTATGGCGGTCGTGATGCGGATTCCGCGGATAAGTACCTCGATCATGACAGCTTGCAACTCGCCCTCGAAAAAGGACTCAAGTTGCACGACCGATACAATGCGGGTGAATTACCCGCACAGCCGCGCCCGGAATCGTTTTTTCCGCGCGGAATCGCTTCGCTCAAAGCGGCCGAGATGGATCGGGGTCGTTGCGTGGAGTGCCACCTCATCCAGGACTACACACTTCGCGACCGCGAAGAGAACGGTTCGCTGAACAAAGTCCGCGACATGTATCGCTATCCAGATATCGAGCGTATCGGCATTAAGCTCGACATCGCGAAGGGCTTGGCCATCAAATCGGTAAGCGGCCCGGCGAAAGATGCAGGCCTACGAGCTGGCGACGTAATTTCGGCGATCGAGGGCGTTCCAGTCCATACGTTCGGCGACCTGCAATATCGATACGACAAGGTACCGCGCCCTGATACGAAATCAATCGAGCTTGCCGTGCTCCGGGGCGAGCGCACGGAAAACCTTACGGTCGCACTGCCGTCGGAATGGTGGTGGACGGATATCTATTACCGATTTTTGACCATTGATCCTGAATATTACTTTTTCACGGAGCTACTTTCGGACGCCGAAAAAGAAACACTCAAGCTTCCCGTCGACGGATTCGCTGCTCGAATTACCGACGTCGATCCTGCGGCGAAGGTGTTCAACATTCACACACTGAAAGAGGACGACATCATCGTTGCTGTGGATGGCGTAGAATCCGATCCGTTCACGAAGAGTGTCGAAATCTATATCAAACTCAACGTTACCGCCGGAGAACCGGTCACACTAGACGTCATTCGCGATGGCGAACGCATGGAAATTCTGCTCAAACCTCACCGCCAGTATTTCAGAAAACGGGCACCAGGCAAGTAGTTTGCTGAATCCACACCACGAAGGATTAGACGTGAAAACCACTCGAATCGCAATTGGCCTACTACTCATTTCTTTCACCGCCGCCGCGGAGTGGAGCGAATCGCAAGACGTCCGCATGCGCCGGGATAAAGTCATGTCGTATCGCGCGATACTCGTGGGCGATAGCGTCATCGTTGAAGCGAGGCACGAAGCGGGTTGGCATACCTATGCGATGGACAACGTTCGTCGCGCGCGTGAAGCATCGGGCAAAGAAAAACCCGAGTGCGAACTGCCCACGGTTATCGAAGTCTCCGGCGCACTCACCCTTGATGGTCCCTGGTACCAGTCCGAACCGACCGATCTTTCGAACACCGACATTAAATGGTACACGTTCGGCTTCGAAGGCACCTCGTATTTCGCCGCCAAAGTAAAACGCGAGAATGAAGGCGACGCCACGATTCGGATAGACGCCCAGGCGTGCAACGCATCCAAGTGCAGCATGGTCGACGGACTCGAAATCGTATTACCCGTCACCGCACAAGAAGCCGATGCGCAACCACCCATCGCTCTCGAATCACTCATCGAAGTTCCCAACGAACTACCGGAAGAATAGTGCAACAGCCAAATCGTTACCATTGCGTGTTTCCCCCTTTGAAGGGGGCAAGGGGGATGTTCCTCCGCGGAAAGCCTAGCCTGCCGAAGCGAGCGCCGCACCAATCGAATACGTCACGTACACCGATGCGTGCACGCGAATCTTCGCATCAGTAAAGGACTCTGAGGAGACGTGCTCCAATGGCGTCGCCTTATACGCGGAAAAGCGGGGCCTCAGGCCAAACTCACCGACATTGCCGAATTCGTTATCGACGACGATAACGCGGCCTAGCCCAGCGTCCAATTCGCGCGCCATGATGGTCGCTTGCGATCGCGCATTGGATACGGCTTGTTGCTGTGTTTCATGTTCGAGATCTTTGCGCCGTGAATGCTCAAGACGGTAGGACAATTCTGCTGGTCGCAGTGCTTTCAATTGGTTCATCAAGGAGATTGCGTTGCCGATTTTTTTCTGCGACAGAGAAATCGAACGTCGGGCGACATATTGTCCATTCGATTCGCGCACCTGCAGTCGAGCGATTGTCACGTCGGAATCCTGCAATCCGGCCGCGGCAACGGATTCGCGGACTCGCGTCGTTTCAGCGTCCAGTGCAGCCCGCGCCCGTTCGGCGCTTCCTGCGTGTCGTTCGAGCGCTACCGTCCAAACAATGGTGTCCGGTGAGACTTTGGTGATGGCTTCGCCACGGACGGTGATACTGTCCGTAAACACCTCTTGCCCGTTGGCTGTCATGGATAGAGAGAGCAGCAGACCTGCCGCCAGAACTAAACGTTGCTTCATTGCGAAGTACCTCCACGCGCTGGCGCACCTTCAGGTGCGCGCCAAATTCCAACAGCCCTTAGCGCGTCTTGGCGGAGATTGGTATGGAGTATACGCAAATCAGTCCATATTTGACACCCCCGCGAATGCTGCGTTACGCTCTACCCGCCGTTACGTTCTACCCGCCTACGGCTAAAAGGAGATACGCACGCATGCGCGGTGCCATACAACTGAGTTCAATGGTCCTGGTTCTTGCGCTTCTATCCGGGTGCAGCACGTTGGGTGGCCAGCCGGGTCTCCAACAAGCCAAGATTAGACCCGCGACGTTGCGTCCGGGCGATACGGCCATCGTCACGGTCAACGTGGTGGACTCGCGCAACATCGTTGACCGCGTTGTGGGTGTCGTCAAAGAAGATCCGCGCATGAAATTCAACATGTCGGACAACGGCCAAGGGCCCGATGCCACAGCCAATGACGGTATTTGGTCGCTTCAGGTCGATGTTCCGTTTATGGCTCCGCCTGGCGCGTTCACGCTTGAGCTCACCGCGTATAGCGAAGATGGTCAAGTCATCATGGTCAAGGATGCGGATATTGGCAAAGCACCACTCAGCGCGGCGTGCGAACTGGTGATCGAACACCCAACCGAATCGCAGAGTTAACCCTCGAGGTACACCCGTGATCGCTCTGGTCGCATTAATGGCGTCCGCTGCATCGCCGGACATTTTCCTAATTTCGGTCGATACGCTTCGTGCGGATCACCTTGGATGTTACGGCTATGAACTTCCGACGTCGCCGAATCTAGACCGGTTCGCTGCCGAGTCGCTCTTATTCGAAGACTTTATTTGCGAAGTTCCGCTCACCGGCCCGTCGTTTAGCGCGATGATGACGTCGCACTATCCACGTACGACCGGCGCCACCAAAAACGGAATCCGCATCCCGGATTGGGCGCCTACAGTGGCCGAAAACTTGAAGGACGCCGGATATGAAACGGTTTGCGTCCAGAGCAACTGGACGCTCAAGAGTAAGCTTAGCGGACTCGATCGCGGTTTCGACATCTACGACGACGACATGGATTCGAAGCGGTGGGGCGTGCTCAAGCCGGAACGGCTCGGCGATGACGTGCTCGAACGTTCGTTGAAACTGTTGGAAGATCGCGATACAGCGAAGCCGATGTTTGCGTGGTTTCACTTCTCCGATCCGCATGCGCCTTACAAGATGCACAAGAAGCATAACCCCTGGGGAAAACGGACGAGCAGCCTAAGTGAAGTCGATTCTGTTCGCGCGCGATACGATTCGGAGATTGCGTTTACAGACCTTCAAATCTCGAGGTTGCTAGAGGCGCTGCCCAAGGAAAATGCCTATATCGTCTTCGTCGGCGATCACGGCGAAAGTCTCTACGAGCACGAGTATCTCGGGCATGGACGACGTATCTACCAGACCGGCCTTCACGTTCCCTTCATTGTTCATGGACCGAACATTGAACCGGGGCGAACGGATGTTCCTGCGCGGGGCATCGACATCGGCGTCACGCTGTTGTCGTTGGCGGGGATCGATCCGATGAAAGGAATGCTGGGGCTCAACCTGTTGAAGCCGGAATCGATTCCGGGTGATCGGGTACGAATCGTTGAGACGTATGGTGGTGCGGTCCCGCAGATCGCGGGACTTCGGGGAATGCTGGAGGATAAACCGCCGATGCGCCAGAGTGCGATTCGAGATGAGTGGAAACTTATACAGCTCGGGCCGCGTGTTGAACTTTACAATGTGAGTGTTGATCCGGAAGAACTCGACAACCAAGCGAAAGAGAAGCCCGACCTCGTGGCGGAACTGACCGAACTTGTCGATGATTGGTCGGACCAATACAAGTTAAGCGAGGCGGAAGAGGCCGCGCTCAACGAAGATGACATGGAAGCGCTAGAGAGCCTCGGATATCTTGACTGACCGCTCTTCAAGAAGCGGTACCGGGTCGACGGCTCGCCCGTTCTCGCGGACTTCAAAATGAATGTGTGGCCCGGTTGAACGACCCGACGATCCTACCAACGCCAACGGTGTTTCCGCCGTTACGCGTTCACCGACCTTGACCAAGTTTTCGGAGTTGTGACCGTACGTTGATTCAAGCCCATCATCGTGGAGTACGGTGACCATACGACCGTAGCCACCTTTCCAACCGGAAAAGGTGACTTCACCATCCTGCATTGGGAAGATGCGAGTTCCGCGCTTGGCTCCGATATCGATGCCGGAGTGATGCTGCAAGCGTCCCGTGAATGGGTCATTTCGGACGCCGAATCCTGACGTAATCCGAGCAGCGCCATCAAGTATTTTGCGCCACGGCGACCCCATACCGATTCGCGCCTCACGATTCCCCAAGCCGATTTTCCCCATCAAGGATCGGATGTTCGGTCGCTTGCTTTCTTGTGAGGCCACGTCGGTGCGCCCCGGTAGAGCGGCAATACCGATTCGCTCAACGCTGTTAGCCTGGACCAACGGCGGTGTTGCGCCCAACACGCGCACGTCTGGTCCGCCGAATGCCGACGCAGCCGCTTTCGCGGCGACCGCTTGTTGCGATGCCGCCAACATGGCTGCCGTGCTTCCGCCAGCCGCGTTTGCTGCCGGGGCGATGCCTGCCGTCGCTGCCCTATTATCAATTGGAACCGCGACGGCTTTCGCGTCGGCGGGTGAAATCACTTGGGTACTCATTGTCTTGATCGAAGATGTTGGAAACGGTTTCGGTTCGGTGATGACGGCGGCCGGCGGAGCCACTTTTGCGACTAAAGTCGGGGCGGCTTTCGCGATTACTGTGGGGGCAACGGCCGGGGCGGCTTTCGCGATGATGGTAGGCGCAGCGGCTGGAGTTGCGGTGCCACGCGTCACTGACAGGTCCAACGCTTGACCCACGCTGATGAAATCGGGATTCCTGAGTCCGTTCGCCTTCGCCACATCTTGGACCGCGCGGTATAGCTCAGACTTCGAGGGATTGTGCCCTTGATCACGTAGACAATTCTTACAAATGCTCCAGAGGTTGTCGCCCCGTTTAACTTGGTAGTTCAACGGTTTCTGCGGCGCCGATTCCAGACCGAGTGCCGATGAATTCACCGTGCGGCTGAAATTTGGTCTCAAGAGCGATGTCCGCAACGGCGCTGGTTGCTCGACGATTCTATGCTTCTCTTCTAATGCGATCGCGGCGACGTTCATATGACCCCCCCAGAATAAGTCCCGAGTCGTATTAGCAACCGTCGTGCCGTATATGCCCCGCCGCTAAGTTGTTTATATTCGGGCAGTTGCGAGACTGCCTCGATATGAGTTGGGCAGAAGCGGCAAATTGTTCCCGTGCAGGTGGTGTATTCTGCCGCGACAACCCCTTTCACTCCATCGCGTTACGCCGCATAATCACGCCATGAATAAGCCGATGATCGAAATCGAATATTGCACCGCGTGCCGATGGCTGTTGCGCGCCGCTTGGATGGCTCAAGAACTCCTCACCACATTCGAAAACGAGCTCCGAGGGGTCTCGTTGATTCCGGGGGATCAGAGCGGGGTCTTCGAAATTCGGATCGGGGAGACGGTCGTTTGGTCGCGTACGGATGACGGCGGATTCCCTGATGCCAAGGAATTAAAGAAACGCGTCCGGGACCAAATCAATCCCGGACGCGATTTGGGTCACATTGACCGCTAAGTTACTGTGTCTTTGACAGACCCAACGGTTGGTAATATGGCTTGCCGCCTAGCCCCTGTACTTTCTTTTGCCAATTAATCATCGCTTCCCGGGGTGTGAACGACCAATCCTGCCGGTGGAAATTCCAACTGTCCGGGTTCAA
>JAJDAB010000217.1 GCA_029262095.1 Candidatus Hydrogenedentota bacterium | reverse complement strand
GTCGCCTGGGTTTCAGGGCGCAAAGATGTGCTGAGTATGTTTTTTATGTTGGCTGCACTTAGCATGTACACCCAATACGTAAGGCGGCAGGATATTCGGCCTTACATATCCATGGTAGTCCTATTTGCCCTGGGCCTGTTGTCGAAACCAATGCTCGTCACGTTTCCGATTCTTCTTTTCGCGCTCGATTTTTGGCCTTTTCGACGAATGAGTCCTAAATCGATATCGGGTGTTACACCTATTGTTGCGCGTGTTCTTGTCGCCGAAAAACTTCCGCTCATTGCGATGGCCGGCGTCGTAGGCTTGGCCACGTTTTTCGGCCAAGAATCTGCGGGCATCATGCGCACGGATTCAGCGTTTCCGCTCACGATTCGATTGGCGAATGCTGTTTGTTCATACGCGATCTATTTGTTTCAGACTGTTTGGCCAGCTCGTCTCGTTCCATCTTATCCGAACCCGGGTACCTTTCCGCCCTGGCCACTTGTACTGGGATCGGCGGCGCTCATTGTCATTATTTCCGCGATCGCGGTTGCGGTACGGAAGCGACATCCGTCCACGATCACGGGTTGGGTCTGGTATCTGGTGTCGTTGGTGCCCGTCATTGGGATTGTGCAGCTTGGCTTGCAGGCGCATGCCGATCGCTATACGTACATCCCTCAAATTGGTGTTCTCATCATTGCAGTTTGGGGAGGGTGCGCAATGCTCGGTGGGATTAGGAATGGTCGTGGGGTAATGGCCGGGGTCTCCGCGACCGCGGTCATCTTGTTCGGGCTCATGTCGTATGTGCAGGCTGGCCATTGGCGGAACAGCGAGACACTGTGGTTGTACACAATCAAAGTCGCACCTGAAAATGCGTTGGCCCACCAAAATCTCGGCGTGTATTACCTCACGGACGGCGACGTTAACGATGCAGAGGCCTCGCTCCGGACAGCGCTTGAACTCAGCGCTTCGGACCCGTACTCCTATGTTGCGATCGGCGGACCATCGCTCAACGCGCTTGGAGCCATTGCCACCACTCGCGGAGATTACTCGAAAGCCATCGAATACTACGAACAGGCAACAACATTGCTTCCTAACAATGCTGGAGTGCACAGTAATTTTGGAGAGGCATTGCTCGCCGCAGGGCGCTTTGAGCTTGCAAAGGCGGAATTGACAAGTGCCATTCATCTCGATCCGAATCAAGCAGAGGCGTGGAATGCGCTCGCCGTCGCGGCGATTCTCCAGAATAAACCGGAGGCAGCGCTCGAGGCAGGCGCACGTGCGGTTGCTTTAGACGCGAATAATGCGGAGTTTCGATACTACATGGCGCTCGCGGAGTACACGGCGAATCGATATGAATCGGCACTCGATCATCTCGATGCGACGCTCGCAATTGATGAGGGTTTTGCGCCAGCGTTAGCGTTACGCAGTGAAATCCAGGTTAGGCAAGGCATAACCCCCGAACCGAACCCTCGATAACGAACATCGCGTTGGCCTCTGGTTCTAGCAAGGCGGGTCACCTCTTTGATATCCTCCTCAATCCCCGTTTTTCGCGGGAAAATTTTCTCTACATGCGCGAAGGAGCCACCATGATTACGCACCATCTCCGGGTTTATCCGTCTAAAGAACCGTTGGCCAAGACCGACCAGTTGGCGTGGAAGTTCGCCGAACTCGCCACAAGCAGCGCGGCAATCGACCCCGATGCCGAGGCGATGGTCATCAACCGAGTGATCGACAACGCGTCGGTTGCGATTGCTTCCACGAATCGTGGTCCGGTCGCGAATGCGCGCAGTCAGGCGATTGCGCATCCACGTGAGGGTGGTGCGCAAGTTTTTGGCATGCCGAACAGCCACGGCTTTGACGCGGAGTGGGCGGCCTGGGCGAACGGTACGGCTGTTCGTGAATTGGATTTTCATGACACATTTCTCGCGGCGGATTACTCGCATCCCGGCGATAATATTCCGCCGATTCTCGCTGTGGCGCAACAAGTCGGCGCGCGATTCGGTACGACGGGTAAAGACATTGTGCGCGGGGTGATTGCGGCGTATGAAGTGCAAGTGAATTTGGTGAAAGCGATTTGCTTGCACAAACACAAGAAGGATCACATCGCGCATCTATGTCCCGCGCAAGCGGTCGGTATTGGCAGCATGTTGAAGCTGGATGCCGATACGATTTATCAAGCCGTGCAACAAGCACTGCATGTTTCGTTTGCGACGCGGCAATCGCGTAAAGGCGAAATTTCGAGTTGGAAAGCGTATGCGCCCGCGCATGCCGGTAAGTTGGCGATTGAAGCAATTGATCGTGCTATGCGCGGCGAGAAAGCGCCGTCGCCCATTTACGAAGGTGAGGACAGCGTCATCGCGTACATGCTCGACGGTGCGGACGGGGAGTATGATGTGCCGGTGCCCGAGCCGGGCGAAACGCAACGCGCAATTATCGAGACGTACACCAAGGAACATTCGGCGGAGTATCAGGCGCAGGCGCTTATCGACCTTGCATGCCGCATGCGGGAGAAGATCGATAACTTCGACGACATCGAAGGCATCACGATCCATACGAGCCACCACACGCATTACGTGATCGGCACGGGCGCGAATGACCCGCAGAATATGGACCCGAAAGCCAGCCGGGAAACGCTGGATCACAGCATCATGTATATCTTCGCGGTCGCGTTGCAGGACGGGGGCTGGCATCACGTTGACAGCTATTCGCCGGAACGTGCGGGGCGTCCGGACACGGTCGCGTTATGGCACAAAATTGATACCTGCGAAGACCCGGAGTGGACGAAGCGTTATCACTCGCAAGACGCGAACACAAAAGCGTTCGGCGGCCGAGTGGAGATTCGGTTTAAGAACGGAGAGACGCTGGTCGATGAGTTGGCAGTGGCGAACGCGCATTCGCTCGGCGCGAGCCCCTTTCAGCGACCGGACTATATCCGTAAATTTGAAACGCTCACACAGGGCATCATCTCGGATGGTGAGCGAGCGCGTTTCCTTGAGCATGTGCAAAAGCTTGCGTCGCTCGACACAGGCGCGTTCGCAGATTTGAATGTGCAGGTTGATGACACGGAACTCCGCTACGCAGAACGGGATCAACGTGGTATCTTTTAGTAGTTGAGAATGTGGGGGACCTTCTTTTCGCGGCAAAAGAAGGTTCCCCACACCCCTCCAAGAAAAGCGAAATGGGGGATAGGTCATGCCGTATTACCCGCCACTCTATATGCCGAAACCGACTGAAGCTGAGGTTGGTTTATGCGACGGTATGAGACGGTGGCTGTCGTTCCGCAGTTCAACGGAGGAGCTGCACCTTCTTAACCAGCTTCGCGTACGTGAACCGATTCCATCGGAAGTCTGGGGAGACGATCCGAATCGCGCGGAATTCGGCCGGGAAATGGCAGCGCTGATCGCGGCACGAATCGATTGGCCTAACGATCACTTCATCCCGGAAGACCCTTTTGAATGGGTGACCTATGTCATCGGCGGAGAGGATCTCGAACACACCGAAATCATTATGGCGTTGGAAGAGAATCTTGGAATAACGATTGACGACGAATACGAATGGGGATCGTTCTTACAGTGGACCTTCGGTGAAGTGGTCGATTATCTGCGCACTGGTGCGCTCGGACATAACGGTGAACTTCTCCAGGCAATGCCTCTAGCGGGGCCGCAAAGTATGGAGTCAAACTACTGCCCGAAGCTCGCCTCTCTTATCGAAATTCGCAAGTTATTGAAAGGGCATCGTCTCATTCAAGTTGCGGCTCGCGTCACGCCATCGACGAAACTGAGAGACCTGAGTGAAAACGGTAGACGATACCTCGATTTGTGCATCGGTAAACGATTCGAATGTGGCGTTTCTCCTTTTAGGCCATACGCCCCGAAGAGAACTGCGTTGAATTCTGCGTTTTCGACGCTAATGGCCAGTGCAATCTTCGGACTGTTTGGCAGCGTGGTAGCTTTGTTCTCAGGCGCGAATGTATTTGAGGTATTACTGGTTCTAGGATTGTGCGCCGCCATAGCTTCGTTCCTCGGCGGGGTTTTCCTCAGTCTGGAACTTTTTGTGGTGCTTTCGACGCCCGATTACTGGCGTGTTCGATCACATGCGTATCGGCGCGTCGATACAGTTCGCGATCTCATTGACTGGCTGATTGCGGAGCGCGCCATGGTGCGAATGGAAAACGGGGCTGAATAAGGCTTCGTTCGCTCTGTTCACGGTACAATATAGATAGGCGAGGTGGTTGCTCGTGCAATGTTCGGTCCTTTTTGGGGAGGAAGGCGGTAGTAGCAGTATGATTCATGAATTTGACCGCAGTGCGGATGCGGTGAATGCGGTTTGCGGGACGTTAGAGGCGCATTGTCCGGAGGATGTCGTCGAGGTAGTGGAGACGTTTCACCATCAATCGATGGCGGTACCACGAAAAGTGGATGTCCGCGATTTGCGTACGGTGTTGAATGACCTTTGCGGGTCTTTTCCCCGGGCGTTTGTGCAGTACAACGAGGAGGACGTCAACGGTGAGATTGGCATGCTTTGGTGTCACTGCAACGCGGATGAACGCAATAATTGCGGACAGCGCGGGCATTGCGAGGGCGCGCCGAACAGTCCGCGCGTGACGATTATCCTGGATAAGCACAATGGACAGGAAGTCTGGATGGGTATGCGGAAGCCGCCGGGAGGCGCGGGTTGACGCTAGCTCCGAGGCTTGACGGGGGTGCATGAACCGGATGCCGTAGCGGCTCGTCGTCGGGAGGTCCGAGGCGAGACCATGGGATGGCACACGGAGATGGTGGAGTGGTGCCGCGGGCGCTGGTGGTTTCCCCGAGTATTCTTTCTGACTTGGTTCGCGTACATGCTTGTGCGTTACGTCAACGATCCTGGCTATGTCGTTATTTTTTCGGCGATAAACCTAGGCATTCACGAAATTGGCCATATTCTGTGGCGTCCCCTCGGTGAGTTCATGTATTTCCTGGGCGGTTCACTAACTCAATGCCTCGCCCCCGTGGTTTCAGTTCTGGTGTTCTATCGACAACGTGATTTCTTTGGCATCGCGTTTTGCTTTGGCTGGCTCAGCACAAACCTACACGAGGTCTCGGTCTACGTGGACGATGCGCGGGCGCGGGCGCTGCCATTGGTTACGCCGGGCGGCGGTGAGCCGGTGCACGATTGGTTTTTTCTCTTGACTCGGCTTGGTATGTTGGAGATGGATCACGGAATTGCACTGCTCGTCCGTTTGTTGGGCATACTATCCATGCTTGTGTTTCTAGTCGTGGGTGGGTATCAATGCTGGTTGATGTTCTGGCTGCCGAAGCGAGAGCCGGTTTCGTAGCCAGACCGACGCGTCTCAGAATGAGAAGGATTGCAATCGATGGCCGATACAAAAATTACAAAATCGGATGACGAATGGCACGAACAACTCTCCGATGAACAGTTCCAAGTTGCGCGAAAGCATGGTACCGAACGTGCCTTCAGCGGGAAGTATCACGACGAGAAGGCGTCGGGCACATACACGTGCGTGTGCTGCGGCCAACCGCTGTTTAGTTCCGATCATAAATTCGACTCCGGCACGGGTTGGCCAAGTTACTGGCAACCGATTGTAGACGGCAACGTGGAGAGCACGTCGGACCGAAGTCTCGGCATGGTTCGCACGGAAGTGCATTGCAGCCGGTGCGAGGCGCACCTCGGCCATGTGTTCGATGACGGTCCGAAACCGACGGGACAGCGGTATTGCATCAACTCCGCGTCGCTAGACCTCAAACGTGAGGGTGAATAGCGCGACTACGGGTCTAGCCGTCTGCGCGCACGCCGCGTTCTTCGAATGCCCCAGATGCCCAACAACGCCAGTGCGACTCCGACGGGTGCTTCGGCTAGCGGGAGCGCTGGAAATGCGGCTGCGTCGTACGGATCACTGCCGAATGCCGTCTCGAGTTCGTCGCTAAATCCGTCTCCATCGGAATCCGTATCGAGCCAGTTCGGAATCGTGTCGCCATCTGGATCTGGTGTAGCGGCCGCTTCTGTGGCGTCATCGATGCCATCGTTATCCGAATCGTTATCCAAGAAATCAGGGGTGCCGTCGCCGTCGGAATCGATATTGCCTTCTACAATATCGTCGATGCCATCGTTATCCGAATCGTTATCCAAGAAATCAGGGGTGCCGTCGCCATCGGAATCGACGTTACCTTCCACAATGTCATCGATGCCGTCGCCGTCAGAGTCCGTGTCGGCGTTATTTGGTATGCCGTCGCCGTCAGGGTCATCAAGCCCTTCTTCGAAATCGGTGATGCCATCGCCATCGCTATCCGCGCTACACCCGGCGATCGCCGAAGACAAGTCGTGGATCAGAAAACCAGGCGGCGTATCGACGCCGAAGGAAAGGCCTGCAATACCAGCGCCCGCGAACGCGAAAGCCGCTTGAACGCGCCGGTATGTCATCACAATCATGCCGTCGTAGAACAACTCTAATTGCACCGAATTGAGGTTTGTCGTGCCAAATTCCGGGACATTTATCCACGTGATGGCGATGCGGTCCGCTTCTTCGTTTAGGAACATAAACCCACCGGCCGATAAATCTAAGTCGTCGAACAGTATTGAGATTCGGCGCTGGTCGAAATGAGCGGGCAACGACGGAATAAAATTGGTGTCCGGCGTTTCAAATGTCACATATCCGTTCGTGCCGATATAGAGCGTCGAATATTCCGTGCCATAGAGTGGCACGGTGTTTCCTCCTGACAGATTCACGGTAAGCGCGCCATCATCCACGCCGGCCAGGATTACAATTCCGGTTAAGGGGTTTGTGCCCAATGACGTGGAGGGTTCCGTGCAGACGATGTACCTATCCGAATTGGGCGCTGGGAGATACGTCACGCGGGTATTCACGATATCGAATGCGCCTGGAGCCCATTCTTCGGTTAGCGCGTCATCCGGAGGCACGACGCCAACCGTAACTCGCGGTGCTGCAACCGGCGCGGAGTAATACGCAGTTCCGAACTCATCAAATCCATGATACGCGAAGACGGAATAGTAGACCGTGGTGCCGATGGCAAGTGGGCCGTCGACGAAACTGGTGCCGGCGCCCGTATGCACGACTGTTCCATCGCTAATGCTCGTTGGCGACCGGTCGGTCCGGCGGACTACGACTGCGCTCACAAATACTTTGGCTGGATTGGTCCAGGAGACCGTGACATTTGGATCGCCTTCGACCGTCGCCGCCATCGCACCGGTTGGACCATCTGGCAGCCCACCAATTTCCACCGCGCGCATTGCTTCTTCCAGATTGTCACGCTCAGTTTGGAGCCAGCTCAGATTGATTGCGGCTTGGTTCAATTGCGTGTACAGGTCTGCATAGTCTGACGATTGAGTCAGCAAATTGACCTGCGCTTCGTAGAGGAGATCCGCAACTTTGGAAACGCCCATAGAAAAAATGCCGCGGCCATTGAACGCACCCCCGTCCGTCAACAAGTAGGCCAACTTGTTCAGTACGCCGCTATCCGAGTGGACGCCGCCATTGTCGAACTCGATTGGGCAGTTGCAACGATTCGGGGAATACGCCCGATCCGGATCACCG
>JAJDAB010000216.1 GCA_029262095.1 Candidatus Hydrogenedentota bacterium | reverse complement strand
GAATGGCGACATCGTCCGGCGGGGTCGCGTCGAGGAGTATGAAGCGCATCACATGCGGCTGGTCGAAATGATCGAACCTATTCCGTTTATCACTGCTCCGGGCAATCACGAGCGTGGTCCCAACAATGATTTTTCTACATTCAAAGCCGTCTACGGCGACCTTCGATTTAGCTTTGACTATGGCAACGCCCGATTCATTGGGTTCAACAACTGCGATTTCGGCGGCGTCAGTTCGAACGACCTAAGCTATCTACGCGATGAGCTTTCGAAGCCCGGCGCGGATCATAAATTCGTGACATTTCATATCCCGCCGGCTTATTTGGAAAACGCGGTCGAGTCGGATGGTTCGCGCGGGTTTACATGGAATGCAGATGCGCTGCATGACTTAATGGTTGAGCAAAAAGTCGATCACGTGTTCGTTGGCCATATTCATGGTTATGCGACTGAAAACATCGATGGTGTGCAATATACGATTACGGGTGGCGCGGGCGCAGACTTGACGGAAAACTTGGGCGATGAGGGTGAAGTACATAACTACGTCGTCGTTCGCGTGACGCCCGATGGTCTTGAGCAGGAAGTGGTTCGCCGCATCAACGAAGTTTGGGAGCGATCTCCAATCTCGTGAGCGTCGAAGAATCTGCACATCCGATTGGCTTCTCGGAATCGTACGGGCGTCGGCTTGCCGTTGTGGAAGACGGGGGCACGGCAATTCCTGAGCAGATCGTTCAGTCGATGTGGTTCGATCAACAGTTTGCGACCGAGGGCTTGTGTACGCATAAAGGGGATCCGCTCAAAATTCTTTCGCCGGGCTGGTGGAATCGGAACGAGGGGCCCGATTTCAAAGACGCGCAGATCGAGTTACGCGGCGAAATCCGGCAGGGCGATATCGAAGTCCATCTCGACCACGCGAGTTGGATCGGCCACGGCCACCATATTGACGCGCGATATGACAACGTACTACTCGTTGCGGTTCTTCAAACGAAACCGCCGAAAGTGCTGCCCGTCTCATCAGAAGGCCGCGCTATTCCCTGTTTGCTACTCGGCAACTTCCTGCTAGAAGACATGGCGTCGCTCGCGCAAAGGCTGCCGCTCAATCCGCTCACGGAAGACGCGACGTTAGCGCGCGGTTTTTGCGCGTCCGTGGCGCAAGCGTATGGCGCGGAACGTGTGAAGACTTTTGTTCGGCAAGCAGGCGAATGGCGCTTACTAAACAAATCCCGACTTTTGCGTGAGCGCATCGAACGGTCCGGTCCTGACCAAGGGCTCTACGAAGCAATCATGACGGCATGCGGCTACAGCCGTTATAAGCAACACTTTCGCGTCGTCTCGCAACAATTGCCGTACGACCGTGTGCGGCAACTTGCCGGACAGGATGCGATGTTGGTGGAGGCGGCATGTCTCCAACTCGCTGGATTGCTGCCCAACGAATTACCGAAAGGCACTTCGGCAGTACCGCATTTTGCACGATTGCGTGCGCTGCGCCGGGATGAACTCGGCGGACTTCGCAGTTTGCCGTTGGTGTGGAAGCGGCTGGGCGTGCGTCCGAATAACTATCCTGAACGCCGAATGGCGGGCGCTGCGCGACTTATCGCGCGCACGAGCAAAGACGGGCTCGCTGCAACGTTGGGCGCGATCTGGAAAACGGATACGAAGCCGCTAGAACGTCGGCGCATGTTTGAGGCATTGTTTCCTCGGCCAATGGGTTTCTGGGCGGACCACTGTAGTTGGACGGGCAAGCGGCTCGCTAAACCGACCGCGCTCATCGGCGCGGCACGCATTCGTTCCATCATCGGCAATGTGTTCATTCCGTATGGTTTGGCCCTCGCACGGCAGCATCGAGACTTGGAAGCGGAACAACGCGTGTTCGAATTCTTCACCGCTTTTCCCAAAGAAGCCGAAAACCGAATCGTTTCAACAATGGTTCCTCGCGTGTTTGGCGATCGTCCACCCAAACGAATCAATTTTCAGATGCAACAAGGACTCCTGCAAGTTTATCAGGACCATTGCGAACCCAATCCGTCGTGCAGAAACTGCCGAATGATTCCGTATCTGGATGATGAGGACAAAGCCCGGGAGTTGTTCGAACAATGAGCACCAATCCGGACTGGCACCTCCCGTTGGACGCATACGTTTCAAATGAATGGTTTGAACGGGAGCAGCGACAGATCTTTGAGCGGTGTTGGCAGTTCGTCGGATTCGTGGAAGATATTCGCGAACCTGGCGATTACATTACAGTTCAAGCAGGTCGCTACCCGCTTTTCGTGGTCAAAGGATTAGACGGCGAACTCCGCGCATTTCACAATATTTGCCGACATCGTGGCACGCAACTGTTGCGCACATCCGGCAACACCAAGAAGGTCATTACGTGTCCTTACCACGACTGGGCCTATTCCATTGATGGCGAATTGCTCACGGTGCCGGAGCAATCAACGGAGTTTCCAAACTTGGATAAGGGGCGGCTCTGCCTACACGGCGCATCAGTCGATTCTTGGAAAAGCATGTTATTCGTTCATCCCGAACCAAAAGCTCAACCGCTAACTGATTGGTTTGACGGTTTGGATCCTTATATCGGACCGCATATACCCGAATCGCTGGATGAGCACGTCGAGAGTCAGATGCGATATGAGATCGCAGCGAACTGGAAAATTGTCGTGGAGAATTACATCGACGGTTACCACCTCGCACACCTTCATTCATCTACGCTAAATATGTATGACCACCGACACCAGAAGTCCCGGTTTATTGGCCCTCACTTCATGTTCTATGAACCGCTAACTCCCAACTACCTTGCGCAGCTCCAAAAGCGTTCGCCATTGCCCCTCATTGATCACATTCCTCGCGAACGGTTGGGTGCTTATGTGCCATTACTTTTCCCCAATCTCGGTTTGTCTGCTACAGAGTCCACCTGGTCTACGTTTCATGTTCAACCGGTAGCGCCCGATAAGACAATAGTGGAAACGCGGACACGCGTGCCGGACGCTTCATCCTGGTCCTACCTCAAACAGGGTTTGCAGAGCTACTTGTCCTGGCCGACTCAATCGACGACTGGTGACCCAGGCGACCCTCTCGAATCGGGTGACTTCATGCTGGAGGATATTCATGTTTGCGAACAGCAGCAGCGCGCCATGAATTCACCGAAATTCGACATGGCACCCCCCGGAGTCGATCTTGAACGTTCGGTGACGGGTTTTCGCAAATTGGTGA
>JAJDAB010000215.1 GCA_029262095.1 Candidatus Hydrogenedentota bacterium | reverse complement strand
TTGCCCCCTGCGCCCCCTTCGAAGGGGGCGCAGGGGGCAAGAAATTGCGGGGCGCTCACCGACATCTTGAGTAGAAACTACTCCGAATGGTGGGAAATTATGTTTTACACTTCCCCTATCATGTAAAGAGTATTTCTTCGTGTGCTTTGTGTTCTTCGTGGTTCAAGTCATTCATCATCGGTACGCATTGAACGCTACGCTAATTCCAGGCAATATGGGCGCCGTTTCGGCTTGGGTTTGGGGTCGCTGAATCTTGCGGAGGGCGTCGGCGTGGCAGAGAGCAACCACGAACATAATCAGGCATATTGGCGGTCGAATTTCCGGCTTATTCTTGGGCTACTGGTCGTTTGGGCGTCGGTATCGTTTGGCGCTGGGATTCTGTTTGTTGAACAGTTGAACGCGTTTCAATTTTTTGGCGTGCCGTTTGGTTTTTGGATGGCACATCAAGGGTCTATCTACGTGTTCGTCGTGATAATCTTCTTCTATGCCATCCGCATGGATGCGTTGGATCATCGTCACAAGCTGGACACCGATGATGAGGCGGGCGACGCATGACGACTGAAGCCTGGACATTTTTATTCGTCATTGTGACCTTTGCGGGCTACCTCTATATCGGATGGAGGGCGCGTGTGACGGAGTCGAAAGGGTTCTTCGTTGCGGGCCAAGGTGTGCCGCCTATCGCCAATGGCGCAGCGACGGCCGCCGACTGGATGTCCGCCGCATCGTTTATCTCGATGGCGGGCCTCATCTCGTTCATGGGCTATGACGGTACGGTCTATCTCATGGGATGGACGGGCGGCTATGTATTGCTCGCGTTACTTCTCGCGCCGTATTTGCGCAAGTTTGGAAAGTATACGGTCCCTGATTTCGTTGGTGACCGGTATTACTCGGATGGCGCGCGCATTGTCGCTGTTATTGCCGCGATCTTCGTTTCTGTTACCTATGTCGCGGGACAAATGCGCGGCGTTGGCATCGTCTTTAGCCGATTTTTGCAGGTGCCGGTCGAGGCGGGCGTGTTTATCGGGATGGTGGTTGTCGCGTTCTTTGCCGTACTTGGCGGCATGAAGGGCATCACTTGGACTCAAGTCGCACAGTACAGTGTACTTATTGTCGCCTTCTTGATTCCTTCCGTTGCCATCTCGAATGTGCTGACCGGCAATCCGATACCGCAACTCGCATTGACGACGAGCGACATCACGGAGCGCTTGAATCAGATCCAGGTCGATCTGGGATTCACCGAATATACGCAGCCGTTCCAGGGTAAGAGCATGATCGATGTGCTGTGTATTACCATCGCGTTGATGGCGGGTACGGCGGGGTTGCCGCATGTCATTGTGCGTTTCTATACCGTGCCGAATGTCCGTGCCGCGCGATACTCGGCGGGCTGGGCGTTGTTGTTCATAGCGATTTTGTATACGACCGCGCCGGCATTGGCGGTGTTTGCGCGATATAATCTAGTTCAGTCACTTCACGATGCGCGCATCACGTCCGTTGAACAGGCGACCGAAGAAAATGGCTTGCCGAACCCGGTCTATACGCTTGAGAAAATGTCTGATTCCGGCGAACTGCTCGACCTTTCCTGGTCGACAACATGGCAGACAACTGGCCTACTCACGTTCGAGGACAAAGACGAAGATGGCACAATCGAGCTGACTCCAGATGAAGCCACCAACGAAATCACCATCGATCGGGACATCATCGTGCTGGCGACACCCGAAGTAGCGGGGCTTGCGCCTTGGGTGGTGGCGTTGGTCGCGGCGGGTGGACTTGCGGCAGCGTTATCGACGGCGGCGGGGTTGTTATTGGTTATTTCTAGCTCGATTGCGCATGACATTTATTATCGGCTCATCAATCCGGAGGCGGACGAAGCGCACCGTGTCGCGGCAGGACGAATTTTCGTGTTGTTGGGCATCGTATTGGCTGGCTATTTTGGCATTAATCCGCCGGGATTCGTTGGCGAAGTTGTCGCGTTCGCTTTTGGATTCGCCGCGGCGAGTTTCTTTCCGATTATTTTGCTCGGGATTTTCGACAAACGGACAAATCGCGAGGGCGCGATTGCCGGCATGATCTCAGGACTCGCGTTTACGGCGTTCTATATCGTTGGTACGACGGCACACAAGATTGTGCCAGGCATTGAAGAACCGTTTTTCGGAAACTGGTGCCTTGGCATTTCGCCGCAGGGGATTGGTGCGGTGGGGATGGTGATTAACTTTGCCGTGACGCTCATCATTTCGCGATTCACGCCGCCGCCGCCGCAGCATGTCCAAGAATTAGTCGAGTCGCTACGCTTACCGGATCACGCGGGCCCGGCGCAGG
Source organism: Candidatus Hydrogenedentota bacterium (assembly GCA_029262095.1). Classification (GTDB taxonomy): domain Bacteria; phylum Hydrogenedentota; class Hydrogenedentia; order Hydrogenedentales; family SLHB01; genus JAJDAB01. The sequence goes on along the minus strand of JAJDAB010000215.1, from coordinate 8,289 downwards.
TGCTGGACGAACGGCATCAGTAGATAGGAACGTTCATTATATGTTGAGGGTTTTGGAGACCCGCTGTCGCATGATGGCGCGGTCGAAAAACCGGCTACATCAGCGCGAAACAGCCCCTCATCTTAACCCTTTTTCCCAAACCCGCGAGCGTGTTTTCGAGGAGAGGGGACATTAGAAACCGGTAGGGACTATGCGGCTTATCATTATCGCATCGATCATCTTCGTTGTGATTTCCTCGCTTGTACTATGTTTCGTCGCGATTCGCTTGTCGCGAAAGGGATTTGCCCCGGGCTGGAAAGCGCGCTGCACGGCATGCGGCACCGTCATACCCGCGGGGGATATTCCGGGCGTCATTCGGATTCATACGCACCGCGACTTTAAGAGCATTGCCACACACCGATGCGAGACTTGCGGCGTCGATCAATCGTTTAACATCGAATACAAGGATATAGATTAGAGTATTCTAATGTTGAGACGTTGGATCAGGAGTGTTCGTAGTTCCGCCTTGTATTCGTCGCTTTGCACCGTGTCCCAAAATGCTTCGCGCGAGGGATATTCGACGATAATGAGCGTGTCCCATTGTTCGTCACCGATTACGGCGGCATTTCCATGGGCGTGTCCATACTCAAGGCGACTGAAAGTTCGCCGTCCAACAATGGACGCAAATACTCGCGCGCAAAATGCAGGACGCCATCCTTATTGAAATGGTCGATATTCTCGTAGAATTTGGCTTGATCCATGACCGATCCAAAATCATAGAACGCAACGTCCGATCCGCTTAACAGAGGCTTTAGCGCTTTGAGGAATGTTTTCTTCCCTGTCTCGGGATTTAGCATTGTTGGGAGCACTACAATACTGACCGTCGCCCCGTGTCGTTCCGCCGTTTCGATAAACTGTCCCAAGACCTTCACATAGTGATCGGTGCGCTCTAGACTAATACCCTCGGCGAGTAGATGCTTGTTCCGCCGCTTTGTTGCTCGTTCAATTATCGCAGGGCGACCGATTGGCAACGTGTTCGAACAATCGGGGTCTAGTCGAAAATCGGAAATCCAGCTCCATGCAAATTTTGACCGAACGTACTCCAGCAAGCGCGACTCTTCAACGCCCGCTCTCATGGCCAGGAAGAAGAACTGTGCATTGAGGGGCTGCACTTCAATCCCCGGTACGCCTTCGTTGTATTTTCGCGTCATGAAGAATGTTGGGTCTGCGAAGTAGACAATCTGATCTGCGGAATTCCTTTCTTGGAAGTACCGTTCAAGGGCAATTTGATTTGGCACGATCCCGTTACCGGGTTGCGAGAGATTGAGTACAGGGCGATCCAATATTTTTTCAAACTCGTGGTGTATTTCAGGACACTTTGAAAACGCAAAGCTCCTCGAAGTACCGAAAAGTACGGCGTCCATGTGCTCGTTGTGCGGGATGAAGTTGTGCGATCCATACGATTCCCATCGTTCAACGGAACGATTTCGCTGAATTTGGTAGCAGAAAGCAACCGCTAGCAGGCAGTTGATAAACAGCAGACATGAAATGTTTCGTAGCAGTATCGTCATTTCATCAATCGTTGAGGTTTCTCACACCAAATTCCTCGCGCGCGAAACAAGTATGGTATGAGAACTCCTAGAAACTGTCAAAGCTCGAAATCAATTGATATATTGGCGCATTCAGCTTTACTAATCGCCGGAGGAAATCGTTATGAGAAGGATTACCGTTCTTGGAGTCGGCTGTCTCTGTGCATTGGGTGCCTACGCTGCGGATGTCGACACGATTTCGGTCGACGGCGGTGCACTTTCGGGTTCGATTGAAAACGGAATCAATATCTATAAGGGGATTCCTTATGCCGCACCGCCTGTTGGTGACTTGCGTTGGAAAGCGCCGCAGCCTGTCGCCGATTGGGATGGGGTGCGCGATTGCACGAAGTATAGCGACGATTGTCCGCACCCGAGTTACCCGGAAGGATCTTTGTACGCGCGCGACCCGCATCCGCAGTCCGAGGATTGCCTGTACCTAAACGTTTGGTCGACGGCGAAGCAGGACGAAAAATTACCGGTCATGGTTTGGATACACGGCGGCGGTTTCACGCGTGGCGCGGGATCCAATTCGGCCTATGATGGTTCGGCTTTGGCGAAAAAAGGCATTGTACTCGTCACGATCAATTATCGGCTCGGCGTCTACGGTTTTTTTGCGCATCCTGAATTGACAGCGGAATCGGAGAACAAGTCTTCGGGCAATTACGGCGCACTCGACATGATCGCCGCGTTGGAGTGGGTGCAACGCAACATCGACGAATTCGGCGGCGACGCGGATCGCGTGACCATTTTTGGTGAATCGGCAGGGTCATGGGCGGTCAACGTGTTGGTCGCGTCGCCTCTTGCTAAGGGGTTGTTCCATCGTGCGATCGGGCAAAGCGGCGGATCGTTCGGTTCGATGACCCAACTCGCCGGAAGCGATGGCGATAGCGTGTCCGCTGAGGAGAACGGTATCGCCTTCGCGAATGCCGCTGGTGCGGACTCGCTGGCGGATATGCGCGGGCTTTCCTCTGACCGTCTCTTGGAACTATTCACGAGCGATCCGGAAGGGCGCAAGTTTCGGTCGCGCCCCAATGTGGACGGCTACTTCCTGCCGACATCAGTCTACGATACGTTTGCGGCGGGCAAACACAATGATGTGCCAGCGATTCTGGGATCGAATCGCGACGAGCGGGCGGCGTTTATGGCACCGGGTATGTTGCCGAAGACCGTTGAGGCGTATGAGAAACAGATGGAGGAAAATTACGGGGACGACTTTGCTGCATTCGCGAAGGTGTATCCGGTTGACGATGTTGACGGTATTCGTGATGCGGTGATTCACAGCGGCAGTGATTCAACGTTCGGACTATCGATGCGCACATGGGCGCGCATGATGGCCAATGGCGATTCGTCGGCGTATCTCTACTACTTCACGCGGGTGCCGCAGATTCCGAACAAGGAATTCTATGGGGCGTTTCATGCCGCGGAAATTCTGTATGCGTTCGATAACCTCGGTACGCGTGACCGTGTCTATGATGATGTTGACCATAAACTCGCGGACACCATGTCAAGCTATTGGGCGAATTTCGCGAAGACGGGCGATCCGAATGGTGACGGGCTTGCTGAATGGACGCCGTATACCGTCGAGACGGAGTGCTACATGGAACTTGGCGATGAGCCTGCGCAAGGCCAGGGATTGCGGAAAGCGCAACTCGATTTTCATGAAAAGCGTGCGCAACGAGACCGGTAAGCAGTCTTTAGCGCTAGTCGATTGAGAGAACTCACCCCCACCTTGATCCTCCCCCTTCGAGGGGGAGGTTTCTTGGTTCCAGAGCGGGTTAATATAAATCATACTCCAAGAGCGAGATTGCCACTTCGCTGCGCTCCTCGCAATGACGGGTGTACGAATTACTTGAATCTCCTGTCGTGGGGTTTAGAATTCAGGACTCTATTTCGTCTTGGCTTCCATAAGAAGGCGCCACATTTCGACGTCGAATCCGCGCGGGGGCTGGTTGCCCAGACGCACGGCGATGAGCCCTTCGCTCTTGGAGACATGCAAGATGCGCCCAAGCGCGCCGATTGCGGCAACCATATCTTCGGGGGCGTATGGAATCGCACGATACAGTTCACCCGGTTTGAGGTTTGGCGGCTTGCCGCTTAACCACCAAAGCAACCCATAGTTCTGGTTCAAGTCTTGCGATGGCGATAGCATTGTGTCTAGATAGGCTTGCGAAATGCCTAGACGTTCGCCATCCCAGGAGCCGTTCGCCGATATCACGATGCCGAGGCGCGCGAGGTCTCGCGCGGTTGTTGTGAATCCAACGTTATTCGACGTGACCCGCCCGCCGCGAGAGCGCCATGAACTATTCGTCATCCCGACTCGATCTTTCAGCAACTCCGACGTAATCTCGTTGATGGATTTCGAAAAAATCGATTCGAGCACGCGTATCATTTGGCTATAGGCACCGGTGTTGTAATCCCAATCGGTGCCGGGCGCGTCCGTGTAGCTCAGTCCTTCCGTCAATCCCGAAGTCATCGTCATGAGGTGGCGAATCGTGATAGCGCGTTCTTGAGCTGGGGTCGCATTCGACCAACCGTCATCCAAATAGACCGACACGGGATCATCGAGCGAAAGGCGATCGGACGTAACCGCGATGCCCGCTAGGAAGGCGGTTACACTTTTCTGCGCTGACGCGACATCCTCTATCGCGTGTCCTTCGTCTGTATATCCCTTCAGCATACGTTGATACGTCCCCGAAGAATGTTCCGAGTCGGGTTCGATGCGCCAATGCCGCTCAAGCAGAATACGGCCGTGATGCAACACGAGGAGCGCACTCGAATGTACGGACTCTACATGCGCCGCAACCGCGTCGAGTGCATCGGCATCAAATCCAGCTTCGGCGGGCGCGATGGCTTCCCACGTGCCATCGGCGGGGGGGAAATAGAGCGGATGTGATTCTGCAAGTGCGACGCTGGAGGCAGCAAGCACTGCAAGAGCGATCAGAGGACTTCGCATGAGGCACGTTTCCCTTCCGTAAAGCGTCATGGTTGAATTGGGCGCTACTCGGAAACTTCTTGAATACGGATGTTACGCCATTTTACCGTCATTGGCTCTTTGTTTCCGCCGACGCCGTGTACCTGGAGCGCGATGAAACCCTTGAGGGTCATGTCGTCTTTCAGATTTGCGCGCGGCTCTCCGTTTATCCAAGTGCGAATATGATCGCCTTTCGCTTCGACGCGAATCTTGTTCCAATCACCGCGTTTCCAGATTTTCTTGCCGCTTTCCCCGAAGGCCTTTTCTGCGGCCTTGTCGTCTTTCAACGGATCTAACCAACCGCGGCGGGCTTCGTCGTAGATGCCGCCGGACCAGTAGCGGTCACGATTTTCTTGTTCCAGTTCCACTTGATAGCCGTGTACACGATTGTCCTTATAGTCCGGCCTACTCTCGCTCCGAATCTGAACTCCTGAATTGAGTTCTTCGTGGCCGAAGAATTCGAATTCGAGGATAAAATCGCCGTATTCCTTTTTCGTACAAATGAATGAATTTCCGGTATTCGGCACCGATGTGCCAATGACCACGCCGTCTTCGACCGCATAGTTCGCGACACCGCCGCGTTGAACCCAGTTCGTCATTGCGTCGTCGGGCGTGATATCGACCCATTCTTGTGCGTGGGCCAGGCCGGCCATGGCGGCGGTAGCGGCTATAAGGACTAGATAGGACTTCTGTTTCATAGTAATGCGCTCCTGTGGTGGACATTGTGGACTAAATAGATTTTGTATATCTGGCGACGGTTAGAGGTGCGTATCTAGGAACTCCAGTACGGCCTGGTACCCGGTAATTTGGTTCTCCTTCTTTCTGAAGCCGTGGCCTTCGTCGTCGAAGATGACGTATTCAACGGGGACACCGTTCGCTCTGACTGCGGCGACCATTTCATCTGATTCGACTTGCAATACCCGGGGATCGTTCGCACCTTGAAGGACGATCAACGGTTTCGTGATGTTCTTTGCATGAAATAGCGGCGAGATTTTCCGCAAGTAATCCTCTTGCGTGTTTGGATTGCCTAGTTCTTTGTAGAGTGCGTCACGTTGAGCGGTCCACCAAGGCGGAATGCTTTTGAGCGTTCGCACCCAATTGGTGACGCCGAAGATATTGACGCCGACTCTGAACTCCTCCGGGCGAAACGCCAGCGCGGCGCAAACCATGTAGCCGCCGTAGCTACCACCCATGATGCCGATCCGATCGGGGTCGACGTAACCGGTGTCGATGAGCATTTGCTTGCTGGCAACACAGTCGTCGAGATCTTCCGCACCGTGTTTTAGATCGTCCATCGCGAAGAAGGTCTTGCCGTAGCCGCTGCTCCCACGATTATTAATGCCGTAGACGACATAACCGTGATTGACCAAGTACTGGATTTGCGCATTGTAGGATACGCGGGTTTGGCCTCCGGGACCACCGTGGACCTAGACTAGCGCGGGCCGCTTGTCGTCTCCGCTGGCGCGATGTGGTTTATAGAGAATCCCCGGTACTTCAACGCCATCGAACGAATCGAACCGCACGACCTCCGGCTCGACCAGATGATCGGGATCAATTGCCTTGTTGAGGCTCCGAGTAAGCTGGACTGGTTTCGCGCCGTGGGCTAGCGACAGATAGTATAAATCGCTGGGGACACGGCCACTTTGGACGTAAATCGCTACCGCATCCTCTTTCCGCGATACGTTGACTGACACAATGCTTAGCCCGTCCATCTCCGGCAGCTCAAGTTCCTCCGACGTAATCATATCAATGACGCGCAACCTGGTTTGCGCGTCTTCATTTACACCTACAGCCATATAGCGGCCGCTCTTGGATCGCACGGCGTAACTGACATCCCATTCAGGTTTCTGTATGAGCTTTTGTTCGCCGCTATCGAGGTCTTCGTTAACAAGATAGAGGAATTCGTGGTCTTTGTCGGTCAGACAACGCAACGATTTTCCATCTTTCGAGAAGTGTTGCGGTCGACACACGACGTCGCCCTCATGATGAGACAGTTGCGTTGTCTCTCCGTTCGCGCGGTCGTAGATGAATACGTCACTCTTCGCCCGCGTGACGATCTTCGTGAGTGCAATGCGCTGCTTGTCCGGGGAGATGGCGCCGGGAAAGTAGCCATCCTCGTTTTTGTAGATCAGTTCGCGCGCGTATCCGTCGGTTTGATACTCGTACACGTCAAAAAACTGTGGGTCGCGCTCGTTGGTCGATACAAAGAACGACTGTTCATCATCGGCCCAACCCGCGAAGCTTGCCTTGAGTTTTTCGCCTGGCGTTAAATCCTCGACGGTACCGTCAATTTCACGGACGAAGATGTGGTTCAGTTCGTTGCCGCCTTGGTCGCTCGTGTACAGAATTCGTTCATCATTCGGGAAATACGAGACACCAAAGATTGTCTCTTTGGTTGATTTGGTCAGCGCAGTTGGTGCGCCGCCATCGGCGGGATACGAATAGGCGTTATAGATTCCGGTCTGATTATGACTCACCAACAGTCTAGAACCGTCCGGAGAAAACGACGCCCCTCTGTAATTCACCGTGTCGAGAAATTGCTCGATGGTGTATTCGGGAACGTCTTGCGCTTGGGCGAAGGCCAGTGGGGAAAGCGCGAGTACGGCGATTGATGAAAACACGGTGAGGACGCGGGCCATTTGAATGCTCTCCGTTCTGGTGATCTTTCGAACTGCTATTTCACCACAAAGTCACGAAGGACACAAAGGGGCGGAATTCATGTCGATCTAGCTGCAGGGCTCTGTCCCCGTTCGCGAGTAGCTACTCAGGCGTCATCGCGAGGCAAGCCTCGCTCGGCGAAAACGGTGGCAAGCCACCGCACTCCATATGATAAGGGAGCTAGTTGTCGATCGCGGCTTTTAGGACGCCGTCTGCAGCGTTATGGACAAGTTCGAAGGCATCGGGCGCTTGGTCGAGCGAGAAGTGGTGGGTGACCAGGGATTCGACGTCTACCCGGCCTTGTTCGACGAGTCCGATGCTGGCGGGGAAATTGAAAAGGAATCGGCGGCACCACATCATGGTGAGTTCTTTGCGGCGTGCGGGGCCAACGGCGATGAGGTCTTCGTCGTTTCCGGAAATACCGGTCATGATGCATCTTCCGCCTTGGCGTGCGACGAGGCACGCGGTTACGGGCGTATCAGCTGATCGCGCACAATCGAATACGATGTCGACACCACGACCATCCGTTTCATTCATGATCGCCTGCGCCGCTTCATCACTCGCGAGGCGCGCGTTGTCTACTCCGAATCGCTTGGATGCTTCGATGCGATATGGATGGAGATCGGTTCCGAACACGGTAGAAATACCAGCGGCCTTGGCGACTTGAGCCGTTAGCAATCCGACTGGTCCGAGGCCCAACACCGCGGCCGTTTCACCGGGTTCGACGCGGGCCAATTCGACAGTACGGACAGCAACCGCTAAGGGTTCCATCATCGCTGCGGCATCCGCTGAGAACGAATCGGGCACGACAAAGCACATCGATGCAGGTACCGTGACGAAATCACAGAGCGATCCGTTTACGCCTGGACCACCGGGGAATCGCATGGCGCGGCAGATGTTGTAGCGGCCTTTGCGGCACCACTCGCACGTGCCGCAAGGAATCCCGGGCTCGACTGCGACCCGTTTGCCGACGAGGTGAGCGGCGTCCTCATCCGCGACGCGTTCGACTACGCCGGCGAATTCATGGCCTAGAATTAATGGTGGTTCAACGACTTGAGAACCGATGCGCCCTTCGGCGTAGTAGTGCATGTC
>JAJDAB010000214.1 GCA_029262095.1 Candidatus Hydrogenedentota bacterium | reverse complement strand
CCCTCGCGACGTGGCAAGCGCAACGCGGCGCAACAACGGCATCTCCACCGTCGTCCACGCCCGGTGAGATCGCTGGTCCCGGCGGAGAGGCCACGCCGGCGGCGGCACCTACATCCGCCGGTACCGGCCCCGAAGGCGAAGCGCTGGCGCTCGGTCCACTCGCATCCGTCGCCGCCGATTCACGCACAAACTCCGTCATCGTTACACACATCGAGTCCGCACTCGAACGCATCCAACAAATCATCGACTCCATCGATGTGCCCGGCACATTCCACACCTATACATTCCAGAACGTCAACCCTGCCGACCTCCAGCTCGAAACGCGCCTCGCTCCGTTGCTGCCCTCGACCGAACCCTTTATCAGCGTCGACCCCATCAGCAAGAAAGTGTCCTTCCGCGCGCCGTTCGAACAAGCACAAGAAATCCTCAACCTTTTGCGCGAATGGGATCAACTCATACGACAAGTACGCATCGAAGCCGAGATCCTCAGCGTCGACGCCAACTTCTTCCGCGAGCTCGGGGTCTCCTGGCAAGCCGTCGTCAGCGAATTGACCGACCTCGGCGTCGTCAACTCCGTCGACGCACAGGTGAACTTCCCGGCCAACCTCGCCAACACGGCATCACAAACCCGACTTTCATTCGGCGTGGTCAGCGACGACGACTACAATGCCGTCATCCAAGCCGTGCGTCAGGACAACGATACTCAAGTCCTCGCGACGCCCCGAATCCTCGTGCGCGACGGACAAGAAGCCAATTTCACGAGCGTGCGCGATCAACCCTTCACCACCATCACCGTCGATGGCAACACGCAAACCACCCTAGAGGACGTAGAATTTCTCAACATTGGCATCACGCTCATCGTCGCGCCCGTCATCAACCAGAACGACCTCATCTCACTCGACGCCCTACTCGAAATCAGCAGCCTCGTCGACTTCCGCGACAACATCCCCATCGTCGACCGCTCCACCGCCCAATCCAACGTCAGCGTCCAAAACAATGGCACCATCATCCTCGGCGGCCTGCGCCAACGAAACCGCATCGCATTCACCAGCGGCGTCCCCCTTTTTAGCCGCATCCCCCTCCTCGGCGCCCTGTTCCGCAGCAAGCGAAACGAAAAAGCCGAACGTGAAATCATCCTCATCCTACGCCCCCAAATCGTCCAACACACCGAATCACGCATCCCAACCATCTCTGAAGTTCAAGACGAAGCCGTCGAGAAACTATTCGACAAGAAAATTAGGGAGTAGATTTCCGAAAGCCATCCGTGAATCGACCTCCGGGTCATAAGCCCAATAGATTCGGTCCAGCTAACCGATTGAGACTAACGGAACTACAATGGCAGGATTCGGTTTGACTCCATCGCCGAGACTGTGCGAATTCCGGTTCAAGTAGAGGTTCTACACCGTTCTGGAGCCACCGACTGGACGAAGTCGTAAGTCATTGTCCCGCTATAAGTACCGATTCTTCGGGAACGCTAAGCTGGAGCGGGCTAAGGACAGAAATCTTGCATATCTTCTGCCACAACCAACGGCGAAACAACCAGCGTGCAGGACCATTGGGAGGACTAGGAATGAGATGGGTAAGGACGAGCTCTTCAACGCCTGCTTTCTTGGCAAGTTTTGCAACGTCGATGCTATCCGCGCAACAGTATTCAACTGTGCGGGTTCGGTCAGCTTCGACTCCAATCCCCAGATCATGAAGTTACGCCGAGGCACTTCTCAATATAGAGGAGACCGTTGCGTTGTTCGTTGAATCGATCTTTTACCAGTGTCTGCATAAGCCCGTCTACCTCCCCTACACTACGAAAAATAATGTATCCACCGAACATGCGCACTACGGTAACAAGAATAATTAGTAGTATCAGTTGTGTCGCACGTTTAATAGATTCCCAGTTTCAACTATGGAAACCCAAGACTTCGTAGGCTCAATTAGAACTATTTGCCGACCTTGAATCTATTGAATGCCAATAACGCTTTCACGCCAAACAATGCCAGAGGCCTTGATCCCAGAGGGTGGCCCTTTCGCTGCTCGTGCTCGGCTCCAACATGCTTGTCGATATTCCAACCGAGCCCAGAAAGATGCGTGTTTGCCCAATCCCGCGATTCAGCATCGGTTACTGTCGCCACAGTGTCGTTATATCGATTCATGAATCCGCTCAGAGCGATCACCGAAATCAAGGTTCGGGCTTCTGCATCGTTAAAGTGCTCACGCAGTTCCGCATGATGTTGCGGGCCTACGGCATTCGGCGATGCGCCGCCAGCAATCGCCAGGCGTAGCGCGACTTTTTCTCTATTGGCAAACAAATTGGATGTCTCAAAACTCCAAAGCGCTTGAATTTTCTCCATTGGCAATCCGAACTTGTCGAGACCATATGCACCGTGTGCCTGGCAGTGGGAACAACCGGCCACCATACTCGCCACAGTGAACGTCATCATATTGAGTTCGATCTCGGGCGGACTCATAAAAATCATCATTTGCAGCTTCTTGAGTTTTCTGTACATCTTTGGCCAAGCATCGAGATCCCAATTTTGTCGATTATCGAAGCTCACTTTTGCCGCCCTGTTATCGGTTGAAGACATGTCCACACTCCTCCAAAAATTGCCTGTTCAAATTCTCTAAATTCTTGACCTTATTTATTCGTAATCCTGTTCAAGAGAGTAGATCGAGGGGCAATCATGGGACATTCGGCACAAGAAATGACGAAAATCATCCCGAATCACGCTTGGCCATTTATACAACAACGTCACTCCAGAAAACAAATAATGAACAATTATTCATACTTGAACTTATGTTCATTTTAATGCATTGTACGTCTCTCCAATAGAGGCGGTTGAGGAAGTGGAAATGGATTATGACGTTGCGATAGTCGGGTATGGACCGATCGGTGGACTGATGGCCAATTTACTCGGTGCGCGCGGTCTTGGCATCGTAATTATCGAGAAAGAGACCGAGATTTACGGTCTTCCACGGGCGGTGGGTCTGGATGATGAGGTCATGCGCGTACTCCAATCGCTCGATCTTGAACTGGCATTCAAAGAGCATGGCGCGCCCCTCTTGGGGATGAACCTCTTAAGACCTAACCGCAAAAGGTTACGTCGTATATCAGTGGAGCAGGAGGAGCCTGTTCTTGGCCATCCGGTGTTGCAGCTATTCCATCAACCCACATTCGAGAAGCATGTTCGAAACGGTCTCTCACGATACTCGGAGAATGTAGACGTACGTCTGGGTGCTGAAGTACTTGAAATTCGAGAAGAAAGCGACCGTATGCTTCTTGAGATCATGGAACAAGAATCTGGTGAACTAACTACCGTTTCGGCGAAATATCTTCTGGGGTGTGATGGAGGACGAAGTCTGGTCCGAAAGACTTTCGAAATAAAGCATGAAGATTTCGGACTTCATCAACCTTGGGTTGTTGTCGATGTTCTCATGAATCGCCCGTTTGAGACAGACGGCTACGCCGATCAGATTTGCGATCCTGAACGTCCCGGCACGTTCGTCCCAACCGCCGCGCCGCGCAAGCGTTGGGAATTCATGGTATCCCCCAAGGATGATCAAAATGACGTATTGAAGGAATCGTCGCTTGCGAAGCTGCTGCGTCCTTGGGTCGCTCCGGGAGAGTATGAGATCGAGCGAGCCGCGATTTATACGTTTCATGCTATTTTGGCAAAACAATGGCGGGTGGGCGGAAAAGGGAACGTTCTTCTCGTAGGGGATGCCGCGCATCAGATGCCTCCTTTTCTGGGACAAGGAATGTGTGCTGGCGTACGGGATGCATTTAACCTTGGATGGAAGTTGGAACTTGTGCTGAAGGGCCTTTCGCCGCCTTCGATTCTTGACACGTATCAGTCCGAACGTTCCGAACACGTTCGTCAAGTCATTTGCACAGCGGTACGTGTTGGTAGTCTTATTCAATCGTCTAACGTCATCAAAACCTATCTCATTCACGCCACTATGGTCATTTCGGAATGGCTTGGAATCGATTTGCCACTTCGAGCGGCAAAATGGCTACCCATCGGTAATGGATTTTTTTCGAGAAAACATGCGCCGCAAAAAGTCGCGCGAACACCGTTTCCGCAGCCCACAATTCAAACGAGCGAGGGGAACGCTCATTGGCTCGATAACGAGCTGGGACCATACTTTACGTTGCTCAGTCGCGATCTGCCAACTCAGTCTCTTGAGCAAAACGCGTATGTAAAACAAATCAGAGTTCATTCACCAGGTTCGAAATTGCCAACACACGAACCGAACTCAATCGTCGACACTGATGGTGCGCTAAACGCATGGATGGACGAGAACAAATGCGATGCCGTCTTACTTAGGCCAGACCGACAGGCGTTTGGCGTATATCGAGGTAGATCAAATAGGTATCAATATATTCTTAATGATTTGAAGACTTTCTTGCCCGATTTGTGTGATCCACACACCGAAGCGCATGTGGTTTCGAGGTAACGTGTGAAATGACGAAGTCGAAAGAAATTGGCGAAAAAGATGAAGTCCCAACTAATCGAGTTACTCTTCGTCAACAGCGAACCCGCTTGAAGCTGATCGAGGCCATTCGAAAGCTCACAGCCGAAAAAGGCGTCAATGCGGTAACGATTCGCGATATTGCGACGGAAGCAGACATTGCCATGGGCAGTTTTTACAACTACTTCAAGACCAAAGACGAACTCCTGAACGAGGCGCTTGCAGAGATCATTTTTCAGAGCGGCGAAATGATTGATGGCATTAATGCAGCCTCAAGTAATCCGCTGGTCATTATTGCAACGGCGTTTGCTACTTTTGCGGAAGTCAGCAAACGCGATCCGTTGCTTGGTTGGTTCATGATTCGCATGACCAATTATGACCCTTCCGTCGGCGCAACGCTTGCAGAACGATTCGCACGTGACGTTCAAAAGGGTCTAGCCTCGGGACAGTTCAACGTACCCGATGTTCATATTGCGATGAGCGCCGCACAATCTGCGTTGGTCGATTTTCTGCGGCAGCGTCTGCTGGGCGTTGTCGATGAAGACAGCATTGTCGACTTTATTCACCTGGTATTACGCATGCTGGGCGCGAACGAAACGTCAGCACGAGTAGCAGCGGAACAGGGCGTACATTTGGCACGACAACATACGGAGGAGGAATCATAATGGGTATTCATATAGCCCGTTTTGAACAAGAAAGCATGGTGAAGTGGGGCCTCGTGCACAATAGAAACCTGCACGCAGTACCGGGAGTATTCGATTCGCTTGCAGCGTTCTTGGCTTCGGGGAAAGATCTGGCGTTCAACTTGGATACCGGCGGCGACAGCGTTCCTGTCGACTCAGTTCGATTGCTCAATCCGGTTACAGCCCCCTGCAATGTGATTTGCCAAGGGCTCAATTACGATGATCATCGGGCAGAGACGGGATCGATAACAATAGGCGAGCGGGCTCCGTTTAATCTTGTATTTATGAAGGCATCGTCATCGCTGAGCGGACCGCGTGACGATGTAGTTCGACCGAAGGGCGTTACGCTCCTGGATTACGAATTAGAACTGGGCTTGGTGATTGGCGCGGAGATTACATCCAGTACGGAGATTACTGATGCGAATATTTTCGACTACGTTGCCGGAGTGGTAATTTCAAATGACGTCTCCGCACGCGACGTTCAGATACCGCAAGGGCAGTGGTTCAAAGGAAAAAGCTATCGTACTTTTTGCCCCGTGGGTCCCTATCTCTATCTTTTCGATGGTGAGGACATCGGGCAGCTTCTCAATATCGATATTCAGCTCGAGGTCAATGGAGAGATTAGGCAGAAAGCAAATACCGGTCAGTTGCTCTATGGTCCGAGCGAGACCCTATCGGAATTGTCTGGGCTGATGGATTTACATCCTGGTGACTTGGTCCAGACGGGCACGCCCGGAGGCGTCGCAGTCAAAGCACCATCCGCACATATTCAGCGAATCGCGCGTTTATTGTTCAGCGAGGCAAAGTTGATGAAGATTTTTGTGAAGAAACAGCTACAGAATCCAAATTTCCTGAAGGATGGCGACCTGATGAAATTAACCATGCGCTCACCAGACGGCTCCATTGATCTTGGCGTAATGAAAACGCGGATCGTCCCCGAGACCTCAGGAGATAAGCATGAGATTCAATAAGCGATTTGTTGGGCACATCCCTATCCGAATAAATGATATTGACGAGACGCGGATGTTCTACGCTCGAGCGCTCGGCTTGCGTCATTCCGGTACAGCAGGTCTTCGTGAAGATGCGATAAACGTGATGACGGGAGATGCGATCTGCTTCATGAGCTGCGGCGAAATGCATCATGATTTCGCCGGATTTCAAGCACATGACTTGAAGTTTAATGTGATTCCGGTTTCTCGAGATGATATGCACCACTTTTCATTTACATTGCAACCGGATGTATCGATTCCCGATTTCAAAGATCATCTAAATTCTGAATCCATAGCGTATAGAGACGGTGCCGCCATACCCGATCCGACCGAAACCTATACCGAACACAACTGCGTACATTTCCGCGACCCCAATGGCCATTTTGTCGAGGTCCACGCTGCGGAGGTAGATAAAGATGCCCGCTAGACCCAATTTCGTCTTACGCCAGACCGCGAAACTCCTGAAGTTCGTATGGTTCAGAGAATTGATCTTCGCTCGCTCCTCGGCACCGGAAGGTGTTTCATACACCGAAAGCACACAGTCTGAGGAGAAAGATGGCCGGAGTGCCAAAGTGAGTGGGACGAAAAACGCCTCCCTGTTTGTCACGGATATTGAACAGTCAAAACAGTTCTTCATCAAGCTAATCGGGCTGAAGGAATTGAAAACCGGTGATCCGGTCCCCCATCCATACGAGTCGGGTCGCACCGTTCAAGTTTGTGCGATGGGTTTCGGAAATACGCCTGATCTGATGCTAGTTCGACAACGTGACGCGAGTGGCAGCGTAATTCCGGTAACTGATAACGGATTGCATCATGTCGCTTTTTGGATTGAGTCCATCGTAAACATCAACGATTTTGCGCGGGAATTGCGCCGGAAAGGTATACCGATCAGCTACGGTCCGGTTAAACACTATCCAGGACCTGGGGGCGATGGGGGTTGGGGGGGCAATCACGCGGTATACGTAAACGATCCGGATGGCCACTTTATCGAATTGCACAATGACATGGATCCTTTTGGGACACGCTACCCGTTGAGAGGACAACGCTCGTGACCGAAACTAGCGAAATCCCAAATACCCAGTGGCATCTTCACACACGCCCAAAAGGCGCTATCCAAGACGATACCTTCGAGCTGGTTGTCGATTCAGTTCTCAGGCCCGGCGATGGCCAAATACTGTGCAAGAATTTCTAGCTCTCGCTCGATCCGGCGATGCGTGGTGGATTGCGGAAAAGCCGGCCCATCGCGAGCCAATTCCTTTGGGCAGCGTTATGGACGGGGCCGGTATTGCAGAAGTCATTGAGTCCAATAACGAGAGCATCCCGGTTGGCTCAATCGTATATGGGCTCGTGGGTTGGCAGGAGTATTCCCTCCTTGGCCCAGACGAATTACCGAACGTCCTACCGACGGAGTTGCCAATCCCAATGAAGTGTGCATGGCTCATGGACGAACTTGGTTTGGGCGGCGCATTCAATTACAAGACCGACAACGTATTCGCTCAAATTCTGGAGACCTGCCCCGATGGCGTTGACGTATATTTCGACAATGTAGGTGGTGAAATATTGGATGCCACACTAGGGCAACTCGCAATCGGTAGGCGTGTCGCATTCTGTGACGCCATTCAACGATTTAATCGTATCGATGAGCTGCCCGGCCCGAAAAACTACATCGATCTATTGGGTCCTCGCGCATGTATGCAAGACTACGTTATTGTCGACTATCGTGATCGATTCATGGAAGCGATTGGCGTTCTTGCCCCTATGGTCGTTGGGAAACAACTCAAGTTTAATGTGCATGTTGTGGATGGCTTTCGAGACATACCGAAGTCTCTATTGAAACTCTAC
>JAJDAB010000213.1 GCA_029262095.1 Candidatus Hydrogenedentota bacterium | reverse complement strand
CGTTGATTTCGACGACTCGAGCCGCAGTTCTGTAAGCGTTAGTTCGCCTTCAGCGACACTAGCTTGTGGTATTTCAGGGTCGATCTCGGTGGTGGCTAAACTTTGTATTTGGCCACGAACGGATTCTGCGGTGATCTTCGTTTCGTCGCCCAGATCCGCGGAGAGATTGGTACTTTCTATTTCCCCGGACGCGAGGGTGATTTGACCAGTCGAACCCGACAAGCCGTTTGCGGAAAGGCCGGACAACGTCCCGCGAAAAGTTTCTGCTGAGAGGTGGGGTTTGTCTCCGGCAATAAACTCAATTCCGTCGACGACTACCTTTAGCTGCTCCACCGCTGCTTGTTCCAATAACTCGACCGGGCCATCAACTGAAATTGCGGTGCCGTTCAGTTCGCCAGACAACTTCAACTCAGGCGCGTCGGCCATACTAATCTCCGCCGTACCGCGCCAGCTCGCTTCATCTCCTCCGAACGCGATCCCTTGATCTTGATCTTCGACTCGCACGTCGGCCACGGTCACGCCGCCGTCAGTTTGGATCGCCGGTGCGTCGAACGTACCCGCCACGCCAATCTTTCCGTCCCAGCGGATGGACTCGCCCGCGCCGTGGTACGCGTCGTATGCGGCGGTGATGGCCGCAAGCGCGAATTGCCCGGAGATGTCGGCATCTATCGATTCCGCTGCAAATTGTAGTGTGACTTCTGCTTCAAATTCCGCATCGACTGTTCCCCCGAGGCCGGTTACACCGGATTCAGCCGCCAGCGCCGCGGCGCTATCGAGCGGAAATTGTTCCAGAACAAGGTTGAGATTCAGGACCGCTGTTTCTTCGAAGGGGGTTGTGTGCCCAGAAAGCCGTAGTGCAGATCCGTTCACGGTGAGCGCAATATCAAAAGGCGCGGGATTTTCTGCGGTCCACGTCCTTAATTCACTGAGCGTTCCGTCTTGAACGACCACGTCTGCGTGGATGAGTTTTTGATCGAATAGTAACCGTACATTTCGGAACGCGACGGCATCCGCGCCCAAGCCGAAAGGCATTTCGAATGGTTCGCTAGGCGTTGAATCGGCCGCGGTCGGTGCGATGACGATTTTCCCCACGTGCCATGCGCCCGTATCGTCCTGCCGAACGTGTACGGACGTGTCTTCCACGACCACCGTCTTGATAAGCACGTTGCGCTGCAACAGCGCGAACCAGTCGAGAACGACATGCACATGACCGGCGTCGAGAAACGCTTCGTCTTGTTCTCCACCGGTCAGCCCTCGTACGGTAAGTGTGGCGGTAAACGGATTGAACCGTACTTCATCGACATGTGCATTATCGTGGCCCTGTTTGCGCAGGGTCATTTCGATGCCCTCTCGAATCGCAAACGGCAAGAGGAGGATCGTTACGATGCCAACGGCTAGCAAGGCCGCCAGCGCAAAGAGCACGCGCCGACGTGTAATACGTCTCCGTTTCGGCTTGACGTTCTCCGCAGTCATACCCCTAATATACTCGATAGTCCTGGGCGAGCGAGTCGATCACCCAAATGATGTGAAGTGCGCTGTTTAGGATTACGCGTACATGAGTGACGAGTGTTTGCGCGATTCAGTTGATAGCGCTTAGCCGGATATACCGAGCAATGTAAAAATGGTCCGGTACGGTTGAGTGCGTACCGGACCAGCCGAGCTTGGTCGCTCGCAAATCTTTCCCTAAGCCGTCACCTCATCCTGCACGATGTTCGGTAGGCGCTGAGTCAGCAGTTCGCGGGCTTCACCGACGATCTCATCGAATAGTTCTTGCACGCTTGGAACGCTGCGAATCAAGCCGACGACTTGGCCGGCGGAGAATACGCCGCTGTCCATATCGCCATTATCGCGCATGTCCTTACCTTTCACGCCTGACATAAATTCTTTAATGTCGTCGATGGTGGTTTCGCCGCGTGCTTCGATTTCGAGCACTTTTTCTGCGTTGTCATTCACCAGAAAGCGGGCGGTGTTGCGCAGCGATCGCATGAGTAGGCGCGTATCGCGTTCACTGGCGTTTACGATCGCTTGTTTCACGTTTTCGTGAATCGGGCATTCCTTCGTCGCTACGAATCGTGTGCCCATGTTCATGCCGTCCGCCCCGAGCGCCAGCGCAGCGACCAATCCACGACCGTCCCCGAACCCGCCCGAAGCGACCACCGGAATATCCAATGCATCTTTGGCCAACGGAATCAGAATTAGCGAAGTGATGTCGTCTTCGCCCGGATGACCCGCGCACTCAAATCCATCGATACTCACTGCTGCGCAACCAATCTTCTGAGCCTTCAACGCATGACGAATCGACGTGCATTTGTGAATGACCTTGATCCCTGCGTCATTCAACGTCGGCATGAACTCTTCAGGACTCCGCCCGGCCGTCTCGATAAACTTGACGCCTTCATCGATACACACGCCGACATACGCAGGAAAATCTGGCGGTCGGAGTGAGGGCAGGAACGTAAGGTTTATTCCAAATGGTTTGTCCGTCTGGTCTTTAACCTTCCTGATTTCGTCTCGCAACCCCTCGGGTTTATCGTGCGTCAACGCGGTCATGAAGCCGATTCCGCCTGCTTCCGCAGTCGCTACTGCGAGTTCAGCTTTTGCCAACCACATCAATCCGCCCTGAATGATGGGATATTCGATCCCATACATCTCTGTTATCGCTGTCTTAAACATGCCTTGCTCCTCCCCGCGTCAATGAAACGCGGACACATTTTCTAACCATTTGTGAAGTCGGTCATCGTACCAGGATTTGTTGCGAATGTTGACAATGCCTTACGGGTCCTATTCGGCGCCGCGTTGCTTCAAGAACTCGATAAGTTTCCCGGGCGAGTCCGTCTGAATACCATCCGCGCCCCACGCAAGCGCGGTTTCCCATGACGAAATATCATCCTCGTCCACGAATACGACAATGCCTGATCGATGGCAAACGTCCACATAAGTCTCGGAGAAATCGCGCCATACCGGGGCCATCATGCGAGGGCGATACCTGCGAATGACAGCACGTAAATTGGATTCATTGCCCGGGTCCGGCATTTCGATGCACTCGGGACATGCTTTTCGTAGCGCGGTAATTTTGCCAGGCGATATACACCAGACAACATCGTGCTCCATTCCCCGTGCCCTGATTCGTGTTACCACGTCATCAATCGATGCATCTTTCAGGTCGAGGTAGATACCACAACGGTTTTCGCACAGGTCTAAGATTTCTTCAAATGTCGGAATACGTGTGCCTTTCCACTTCTCGCCGTGCTTCTTGCCGATGTCGAGTGCTTTCAGTTCTGCGAGCGTCATTTCCCGGACGCTACCCGTCGCACCTTCGACATAGGCATCGATGGTGCGGTTGTGAACGCTGACCAATTCGTTGTCCTTCGTCGTGCGGATGTCGACCTCGACAAAATCGCAGCCTAGTTCGATCGCTTTCGCGTACGCGGCCAAGCTGTTCTCAGGGATGCTGATATGTGCGCCGCGGTGTGCGATGACGTAAACACCACCGTTTTTTGGTGGTTTAAGGGGTAAGTCATCTGCGCCGTAAACCGTCGTTGTTGAAAGGAAAACGAGCGCTATCAAAATCGGAAAACGCATCATACGTTTGCGAACAACGGATCCGACTCCTCGCCCAATGCGGCGAGTGGGGCCAGTGCAGTCTCGTCGATCGAGAACGGTTCGCGATGCGCGCGCACGACCGCCATACACCGCTTGAATAAGTCCCAATGCCCAGGCGGAATCGTCGCATCGACCGATTGAGATAGGGTAAACCGGAGCGCAAGGTCGATGTACTCATCTTCATCGACCGGTTTGTACCAACACTTTGGCCACGAACGAAAGAATGCCTTGAATTCTTCTTTCTCCCAGCGACGGAGCGCTAGCGACTTGAGTGCGAGCACGGCCATCCCTTTCTCCCGTGCGCGTTCGACGACGCTCGGGCCGAATTTCCCACTGGTCCAGGCGAAGTAATTGACAGGAAACAGCACGGAATCGAAATCGAACCGTTCCATCGCCGCAAGCGCGGCTTCTTCGGTATGTGCGGAAAAACCGACATAACGAATTTTGCCCTCGTCGCGTGCTTTAAGAATGGTTTCCATCGCGCCGCTCGGGCCGAATGCTACATCAACATCGTCGTCGACCTTTTGGAGCGAATGGAGTTGATACAAATCGAATCGGTCGGTCTTCAACAACCTGAGCGATTCTTCCAAATCCTTTTGAGCTCCATCCGCGGTTCGTTCGCGGGTCTTGCATGCTAGAAAGCAATTCTCACGGTGCGGCGCTAAGGCCGGTCCCAAGCGCTCTTGTGCATTCCCGTAGAATGGGGAAACGTCGAAATAGTTGATGCCGTTGTCGACTGCTTCGGCGACATAATTGCTCGCCGTTTCTGGTGACGTATTGGTGACGATGACTCCACCAAACCCTAGGACCGAGATGCTGTCCTTTGTTTTTCCGAAACTACGCTTCGCAATTGCTTCGTTTGCCATATTGCCTAGCCTTTCGGTTTTGACGCGTCAGTCTCACCGAGACCCACCACACCAGATTCGCTCATCTCGCTAATATCGGCTTCAGTGTATCCTGCTTCCACAAGGACTTCACGTGTGTGCTCGCCCAGCAATGGTGCCGCCCGGTGTACGGCGCCAGGCGTCGCTCCAAAGTGAACGGGCACGCCTGGGCAATCGACTTTTCCAATAGAGGGATGATCGACCGTAGTCCTCATATCGAGTGCTGCAACTTGTGGATGCGCAAAACACTCCTGGAATGTGCGCGCAGGCCCGCACGGAAACCCGCGTTCGACGAGCAAAGTTTCCCATTCGTCCGTGGTCTTCTGCTTGAGAATTGGGCTCAACCGTTCCGTCAATTCTTCCGCCTGTGTCACGCGGTCGGCATTCGTGCGATACGGTGCTTCGGCCAACTCGGGCTGACCGATGGCATCACACAGAATAGCCCAAAATTTGTCGGTCGGTCCGGCGATGAAGATGAGCGAGTCCTTCGTCTCGAACAAGCGGTATGGATAGATACCGAATGGCGGCTCCGGTTCCACCTCGTGGGCTTCGCAGTACATGTGCGATTGCATCGCCATTGCCGACTGCAACAGTGACGTGCGAATCAACTGTCCTTTTCCCGTTTGTTCACGGTGATAAAGCGCTGCACTAATGCTGCCGTATGCGAGAAGGCCCGCGCCGTAATCGCTAAACGCTACTGAGTTGATGGCCTTTGACCCGCAATAGCGTTCGGCGTTGAACACCGCGCCGCTAAACGATTGAAGAATCGGATCGTAACCCGGCCGACTCGCCAACGGACCTTCCGTTCCATAAGCTGTAATTGAACAGTAAATGAGGCGTTCATTTTCTTTAGAGAGTGTGTCGTAGGCAATGCCCAGGCGATCCGTGACGCCCTTGCGAAAGTTCTCGACTACTACGTCGGCCTCGCGCGCAAGTCGATGAATTACCGATCGGCCTTCTTCGGTCGTAAGGTCTACCGCAATTCCACGCTTGTTACGATTCCAATTCTGGAAGAATGAACTCTCGCCTCGAAGAAACGGCCCCCAGTGTCGCGCGCCATCGCCGACGATGTGCTCGATCTTGATGACATTTGCGCCGAATTCGCCGAGCAATTGTCCTGCATAGCTCCCGGCAATGAAACTGCTGAAATCGAGCACGCGAACATTCTCAAGCGGGCCGCGCGGTGGGTTATGGTGACGTGTTTCCATAAAGTACTATAGTCTCCTCATGCGATCGTAAAACGTACTTTATCCTTAGCGCGCCTCCGCAGCAAACCCGGCGCAATAAATGATTGGAGTGGGTGTACATGCCGCCGTACCGTTCTTATCGAACCACACAGGGCCCCCGGAAGACGGGGCAGCGAGCACTCTGGCGAGCGACCGGCACCAAGGCTGAGGATTTCGATAAACCCATCGTAGGTGTCGCCAATTCGTTTACCGAATTTGTGCCGGGCCACGTCCATCTTCGCGATCTCGGACGTTTAGTCAAGGACGAAATCGAACGCAATGGCGCGGTCGCCAAAGAGTTCAATACGATTGCAGTCGATGATG
>JAJDAB010000212.1 GCA_029262095.1 Candidatus Hydrogenedentota bacterium | reverse complement strand
ATCTCCGCGATACCGTGTGCTTTCGCGAACGATCCGTAGATATCGTCGATATAGAAAGTCGGTCGAACAGACGAACCGGTTTTCTTTGTCCAGATGCCCCGAGTTTTGAGATGTTGGTCTTCCAAATTCGCCCACAAAGAGACGGGCACGTATTTCACTATGATTCCGTGTAGCACTAGGGCGGAACCCCAACAGACTACGGGAAACATGAACCAGAAATAGTCGGGAGTTGTCATCAAGTTCAGGACGAATAGTCCGAGGTTTATGACGACGTAGGTTGCGGCATGCAGTTTTAAGGCGAGCACGGTCGTTTCGTGAATTTCGTTCTCTGCCTGCTTGTCCGCGAGGTTGTCGAGCGCGCGTTGAATATCCGCACCGCCCAGTCCAAATTCCCCCGCGATACTCAACATCTCCTCATGGTTCACCGTCGAAGCGTCGGTCGATTGCGCGTTTCGCAACGCAATTCCAATCAGCTCGGTGACTTCTTCGTTGCTGTAGATGCGTTCCTCCATCGGAACGTCCGCATCGCCGTCTTTTCTATCGAATGGAATGGTTTCACCCATGATGTTGTGCGCCTCCAAATTTGATGCTCACGATATATCTGTCGCACTAGCGGTCATCTTAGTAGAGATACCGTCTTCTCGGGTTCAGCAACCGAATCGTCATCGGATACTGGTACGACCGACCGTCGCTCGCCCGCACCGTGGCTATGATGATGCATACGAAACTCGCGATAACCAGTGCAAGCAATATTGGGATGCCAATCAGTATCACACAGAGAACGGTCGCGATGACGACATATATCGCCATCGATATATGAAAGTTAATCGCTTCTCGGCCGTGCTCATCAACGAAAGGCGAATCATCGCGCTTGATCAACCAAACGATCAGCGGACCGAGGATGTTGCCGAATGGCAATCCGATATAAACGCTCAGCGCGCTGAGGTGGCATAACATCGCCCACTTTCGTTCTTCGGCGGTAGGCGCGTAGTAGTAGTCATCGTCATAAAGGTCATCTTCATACATGGTTCGATTGCCCTCCACTGTCGGCTAAGAACAGTAATCTGTCGTTCTTGCCTATGATTAATGCAAGGCCCATACCACTTTTTGAGCGTTGTAAGTCCTTTAGTAGCAATAGTGTATCGTGACGACTTGCCACGAAATTGGTTGAAATCACGACTCGGCGGCGAAATTCGCCGATGGCTTGAGGATTCAGTTGACACCCGTAGCGTGGTGTTCTGAATTCGTTATCATGTTTAATACGTGTCCGCGCCTTCGCCGGACATTGTACTGAACAAAAGCGAAAACAGGAGAGCTACTATGGCCGAACACCCAACCCAGAATTATGATAATCATACAAACATTCCGACGACGTTCATGATCGTCGCCCTACTATTGTTGGTGAGCGTCGTCATGGATGTCGTCGGGCTTGTCCTCATTAAGCGGACTGCGGGGCTTTGCCTAATTGGCACGGGTGCCGCACTCGGAAGCCTGACGACTATCGGCGGAATTTTGCTTTGCCGAACGTACGCGACCAAACTTCAAGACCGCATCATTCGCGCTGAAATGCGCGCCCGGCTAGCTGCGGTCTTGCCTGACGATCTCCAGTCGGTCGCACAGAGCCTCACCGCCAAACAATACGTCGCGCTCCGCTTTGCTTCTGACGAAGAAATGCCCGACCTCGTCCGCAAAGTCACGACTGAAAACATCACTGACCTGAAATCCATTAAACAAGAGGTCAAGAATTGGCAGGCGGACTGGTTCCGCGTGTAGTTGATTTGCGCCCGCCTCAAAACGGTCAGGCAAATTGGTTGTGTGACAAAGCTTCTTGGTATCGAACCGGCCCGTGTTTTTGGGCCGGTTCAATTTTGGTCTTCTTGATTCCTATTCACGATAGCGACCACGAATTGACACGCTGCGAGTGAACGTTTTGCTCATACTTCGGGCATTACTGTGCCCGGCGGTGTAGACCATTAGCCGGTGCGTCAGAATTGCAGACCCAGGAGACGAGAAGATGAGAGAGAAGACGCCACAAAACTTTAGCAATCATGTGCTGTTCCCGACGTCTTTCGTACTGCTGATGGCATCATTTGGCGTAGGCGCCCTTATCATAATTTCCGGTCTCGTCTTTGCCTCCGAAATTTTTGGGTTGTACCTCATTGGAGCTGGCGCGCTACTCAATGTCATCTCGATGGCAGTGTTGCTAGAAGTCGTACGCGGTTACGTCACAAAACTACAAGACCGCATCATTCGTACCGAAATGCGTATTCGTCTGGAGGAGATTCTTCCAGAGGACCTACAATCCGCGATCGCAACGCTGACGATTAAACAATTTATCGCACTCCGGTTTGCGTCCGACGATGAAATGCCGGATCTCGTACGGAAAGTCACGAGCGAGAACATCACCGATTTGAAACCCATCAAACGATCGATTAGGAATTGGCAGGCAGATGGGTTCCGCGTGTAAGTCGTCGAGTTTATTGAAACGCAAAGGCAATTGGTTCCTGCCCGCTGAGAGTCACGTTTCGATTCCTGTGCAAGAAGTCATGTCCAAACGTGACTATTCTTTTGGACCTATTCCCGCGCCCGCTCCGTTTCGCTTGGTTGCCTATTGTCGACGATTGGCGTATCGGGAGGGAATTTGATGCGATTCAGATCGATGATATCGCTATCCACGACCAAGATGATGTCTACGCGGGATCGAAATGCGCGACTCTCTCTGGAGCCACCGGGTTGCCACGGAGTCCAAATTGGCGATTGAGCAGTCGCACCGAAAAGCGCGGACTTGTCGGACAAAGTGACGTATTCCGGCATTTCTCCGTCTGCCGAACTTACATAATCTGGCCATGGCGGACCAATCTCGACCCATTGTCCTCCATCCCGGAGTCGTATCTTGCCCGTGTGCCCGCTCGGTGTGAGAATTCGAACGCTTGGCCCAGTAAGCGTGGTGCCACTGCGCGCGTAATAGGATGTACCCGACTCCAGAGTGATCGTGGCACCTTCGTCCAACAGTTCAAGTACGTGTGGCCAGGTTTCTTCAAACGTATACCGGTCATCGAAACTAATTTCGTACGCTTTCTCTGAGATTCCGTGCGAGATGTCGATAGTGAGGCTATCGCGCCAGAGGGCGCGAACTGATTCCGGCCAGTCAGTGGGCAATTCAATGCGCATCATTCCAACGCGCGCATCAGCAGAGGGCAACGTCAGCATCACGACAGAGAGAATCGGACCGATCAATACAACGGTAAAGACGAGGTGAGAACGCCGCATGTGTAAACGCCTCCTTGTTGATCGCCGTAGAATTGAGCGGACTATTTCAAGAACCGGATCGTCAACGGATATCGATAGGATTTTCCGTCGTTCGCGCGGACGGCCGCGATAATAGTGAATACCAATCCCGCAATGATTAATGCCGGCAGGAGCAAAATTCCAATTACCGCCAACACGAGGATGCCAGCGATGATGGCGTAAATCGTCATGGAGATCTGGAAATTCAGCGCCTCTTTGCCGTGCGCGTCGATGAATGGCGACTCATCTCGCTTAATAAGCCAGATTACAAGAGGGCCAACAATGTTGCCGAAAGGAATCCCGATATATCCGCACAGGGCGCTTAGATGACACAGCATTCCCCACATTCGCGTATCGCGGTCCGAAACATCACGCACCATGGTTCTATCCTCCCGTGGACAATTACCCCCGACTATTAACGTCAGTGTGCATAATACTCCTTTCCACGAGGAGTACCATCATGATTACGGAACACGCCGTCCTACAAGTCCGTCCGGGCGAGTCCGCCGCATTTGAGGCAGCATTCGCCGAGGCGTCGCCGATCATCGCATCGATGCACGGATATCAGGGCCATAGTTTGCTTCAGTGTATCGAGGATGATCATCGCTACTTGCTCCTTGTTGAATGGGATACTCTCGAAGACCACACGAAAGGATTCCGTGGTTCAACCGAGTATCAGGAATGGAAAACGCTGCTTCACCATTTCTATGACCCGTTCCCGGAGGTAGACCACTATCGAGCGCTTGCCATCTCCGAGTCGTAGCCATTACAACAGAATGTCATGATTGAAATCTTTGAACCTTTTGTCGAGTTCTTCGCGGACAATTTTCCGACACCGACGTCGCTTCTATTGGGAGGTCCACCCGCGTTCGCATGGGCTTACTTCGCCTTGTGGGCCGCTGGTTCGGCAAAGGCGAAATGGAAATTAAAGACTGGATACTCCCGCAAACTATTTCATTTCTGCATTTTCGCTACTGCGGCAGTTGTGCAAACCGCCATCGGTACCCCGGCGTTATGTCTTTTCGGCGCGATGACAACATTGGTGATTCTCGTCGCGGTGTGGCGCGGCGATGGACACCCCATGTACGAGGCCATTGCAAGGGAGAAAGATGCACCTCGCCGCACTTACTACATTCTTGTTCCGTATTTTGCGACGTTTTTAGGCGGTGTTACATCGAATGTATGGTTCGGTTCCGCGGCATTGGTCGGCTACCTTGTAACCGGAGTTGGCGACGCCCTCGCCGAACCGGTGGGAACGAAGTGGGGTAAGCACCAGTACCGCGCCCCGACCCTAACCGGAGTACGTGCCACCCGCAGTCTTGAAGGCAGTTCCGCCGTCTTCATTGTGTCAATTGGAGCGTTCGTTGTCGCCACTGCGTTACTCGATTCGGACGGATTTTCGGCTCTTATGGTCGTTCGGTCCGTGTTGCTCGCAGCGATTTGCACAATTGTCGAAGCCGTATCGCCGCACGGGTGGGATAATTTCACGCTCCAGCTCATCCCAGCATGGATGTTCGCCGCAACAATGTAACCGAGGTTCGATACATAGACACTCCACCACGGTTCGCCCAGAAAAACGGATAATTGGGGCTTGCAAAGGGGTAGGGCCTTTGCCAGAATGGCGGGCAGGTGCAGATGGTGCCATTGCGCCCTTCATTAACGATGAAGTTTGGCTTTCCTGGTAGAGGGTGCCGGGGACGAGAGGAGCGCGCAGCATGTGGATTCCCAAGTGGTTACGTGACCGGAAAAAGGGCGTTGACAGCCCCGTACCATGTCAACCAGTCTCGAACGAAGAACTGATTCCCCGGCCGCAGAATAAACAACAGGCGCAGATCGAAGAACTGATCGGCAAGCTGTCGACGGAGAAAGCGAAGAAACTGGGGATGGACCGTCGCGCGTTCATGCGTACGAGTATGGGGATGGCCACCGCATTTGCCGCACGCAACGTTGTTTACGGCCGCGACTACTATAACGTCGCCGAAGCGGAAACGATGGAAGCCGGGGCGTACGAAGAGAAGTGGCCGAAGGGCGAATATTTCATCATCGATGTTCAGGCCCATTTTACCAACGGGATTCCGCTCGGATTTCGCAACATGGAATTCGTGAAGAATATGGGCTTCGATCTCAAGAACGACGTCGAGTCGTACAGCTTCCCGAACTTCGTGAAAGAGATGTATTTTGACAGTGAGACCAGCATGGTCTGCATTTCCGGCGTGCCGGGTAAAGAAGAAAACAAAGGCCCGGACGGAAAAGAACTTGTTGGTCAAGAGCGCACATCCGGCTTCTCGAACGTGTTGCCCAGTTGGTTAATGTCCGAGCGCAAAGCGGAGATCAATAAGCTTGCAGGGACACACCGCGCCTTGTCCCAGGGCAATTGCGCGCCGAATCACTACTGGAATACGTCCACGAACTCGCCGGATTACGAAGCGCTCTACGAACAAATGGACCGCGAAATAAATATGTATGGCATCGATTCCTGGAAATGGTATTGCCACACCGATCCGGGTCGTTCGGGTGATGGGTTCCGCCTCGATGACGAGGACATGACCTATAAGTTCTATGAAAAATCGAAAGAGCTCGGTATGAAGCTCTTCAGCGTTCACAAGGGATTCGCGTCGCAATCGAGGACGCTCGGACACTTCGCCAATCCCGCTGATGTCGAAAAGGCCGCGCTTGATCACCCAGACCTTACGTTTATCGTGTATCACTCCGCGCTTAAGCACGGAGCGGGCGAGCCGGAGTTCGAACAGGACGGTTTCTACGATCCGACCACGGGTGATTTCGCTTGGCACGACACGCTGATGAGCATCAAGGAACGTAACCCAGACATGAACAATGTCTATTGTGAGATCGGATCGTCGTTTGGCTTACTCGATATCGTGCATCCCGAAATGGCGATGCACCTCATCGGGAAAAACGTGAAGTTCTATGGCGCGGATCACGTGATTTGGGGTACGGACTGCTTGTGGTGGGGTTCGCCACAGTGGGTGATCGAGGCGTTCAAACGCTTCCAGATCAGCGACGAGCTTTGCGAGAAGTTTGGCTATACGAAACTGACGAAAGATGACAAGGCGAAGATCTTCGGTCTGAACGCTGCGAAGCTGTACAACGTGAACGCGGAAGAAGAGCGCTCGAATATGCCGAAAGATGCGCTCAGCAAGATCAAGATGGCCTATCACGAATACGGCGGGCACAGCGAAAACGCGGTCTTCGGTTGGGTGCGCGACGATACGCGAGGCCGCCGCGCCTAAGGGAAAACTTCCGTAATCAGTGGTATACTTACCACGGAATTTGACAGTATTGATAGCGCCCGGCCTATCTGGCCGGGCGCTTTTGTGAACAACCCATGCTTACGATATCCAAAAAATCGACCTTGCTCGGTATGGCACTTGCCGTCGCGGCGACCTCATTAGGGTTCGCCGACGAGCCGGATCTCCGCAAGAATTCCGCGCCCAAAGGAAAGTTTACTTTTGTCCGCGTTGAGTACGATAGCGAGGGCGGCTACGGCGAGTCCTGGTACAACTACGACTCGCGCACCTGGCTCCGCTGGGAAACCGACTATCCAGAAGCGGAGCAGAATTTTCTTTTTCGTCTTCGCCAGCTCACGACGATTGATGCTGACCCCGAACCGATTCATTTGTCTCTCACGGATGCGCGCCTCTTTCAATATCCGTTCCT
>JAJDAB010000211.1 GCA_029262095.1 Candidatus Hydrogenedentota bacterium | reverse complement strand
GGAACGGTTTGGAACTGATGCGCTCGGAGAGTTTTCCGTAGGCGATTAGACTGCCCGAGGCCGTCATGCCGCCAATGAGAACCGCTAGATAAATCGCTGTCGATGTGAACGCAATAGGCGGCGCACCCTCGGGCACGACGCCATCGGACCAATCGGCCATGCTGCGTTGGTATTCAGCCCAACCGACGAACAGGCTGGCAATACCGCCGGAGCCGTTGAATAATGCGACGAACTCAGGCATCGACGTCATCGGCACCAACCGTGCGGCGGTCACGCCGATGAACACTCCAACGATAACGCCTCCAGCAATCCAGCGGTAGTCGGTAATGATTTCTGTATTGACGAGCGTCGCGATAATCGCGACAAGCATGCCGAGCGCCGACATCATGTTGCCACGTCGCGCCGTTGCTGGCGATCCCAACATTTTCAGACCGCGGATAAAAAGGATGGCGGCGACGATATAGCTTATTTCAATTGCGTACGTCACGATTTCGTGCTTTCGTCTTTGCTCTTAAACATGGCGAGCATGCGATCCGTGACCAAGTAACCGCCCGCCACATTGATCGTCGCAAATACCACCGCCGCAGTACCGAGGATGACGCCCATCTGCGAATCGGCCGTGGCGCCTGCCGCCAACAACGCACCGACGATCGTAATACCCGATACGGCGTTCGCACCCGACATCAACGGCGTGTGCAACGTGGCTGGCACTTTCGAGATCAGCTCAAGGCCCAAAAAGATCGCGAGTATGAATGTGAACAACAACAATATGAGAGAAGACATACCGATTCCCCGCCTACGACCCTGTGTCGCCGTATACGTTTCGGATCATTTCGTTTTTGAGTTCGCCGTCGCGCGTGATTACACAACCTTGGATAATTTCATCCTTCGGGTCGAGGTCGAGCGATTTCGTTTCTTCATCCCAGAATTGCAGGAGTAGATTCGTGATATTGGCCGAGTACATCTGGCTGGCATGCACCGGAACCCGGCCTTCCAAATTGCTATGCCCCAGTATCAACACGCCATCGACGTCGACTTCTTGGTCCAACACGACGCCTTCGACATTACCACCGGTTTCAACGGCAAGATCGACAATAACGCTGCCCGGCTTCATCGCCGCCACCATTTCTTTTGTCACGATGATCGGTGACTTACGCCCGAACAGCTTCGCCGTCGTAATCACGATATCCGAATCCGCGCACACCTTGGCCATGGCGTCGCGTTGCATTTTTTGTTGTTCTTCGGTCAATTCTTTCGCGTAACCATCTTTCGTCTGACCGGTGTCGCCGAGATCGACTTTTACAAACTTCGCGCCCAATGACTGCACTTGTTCTTCCACGACCGGCCGCGTGTCGAACGCGTCGACGCGAGCGCCCAGGCGTTTCGCGGTGGCAATTGCTTGAAGACCGGCCACACCCGCACCGATGACAAATACGCGGGAAGGCTTCAGCGTTCCCGCTGGCGTCATCATCATCGGGAGCGCTTGGTGCAAGTGTTCCGCACCAAGATTTACCGCGACGTATCCCGCCAAGCTCGCTTGCGAACTGAGCGCGTCCATCTTTTGTGCGAGCGTCGTCCTGGGAATCATTTCCATGCTGATGCCGGTGATACGCCGACCAAGCATCTTTTCCACGAGGCCGCGCTCGTTGAACGGATCCAAAAAGCTGATGTGGACACACCCTTCGCGCAACTGGTCCAGCTCTTCCGCTTCCGGTTTCCGAATTCGCGCAACAACAGAGGCCGACGCAAGACCCGCTCCGCGATCAGTAAGGACTTCCGCACCAGCGTCCGCATAAGCACTATCCGGCTGATGGATCGTCGAACCGATCCCAGATTCCACCGAAACCGACACCCCCTTTTTCGTCAGACGGGAAACGTCCGCCGGGATTATCGGTACACGGCGTTCGGCAGCATCAAGTTCTTTTGGAATGAATAGTTGCATGGTCAAATTGGCAAAGGATGAGAATTCGCGTTCAAGTCAAGAACGCGAGATTATAGAGACCTAACGATCGTTAGGCAAGGCCATTCTTTATGAGTTCCACACCAGGCCAATATTCGCCTGATGCGTGCCAAAAGAAAATACGTGCTTATACAGGCAGGATTGGACCTAACAGTCCCCCGAAGAACCCAAATAGGCTGGTCCCGACGGAAAACAAGACTTGGAGTACCGAACCCAGAACCTGAAGAATACTGAAGATTGACGCAATATTAAACATATCAAACCCCTTCTGTTTGTGCCTTCGAGCGGTCGGAATCAAACGGAACCGACTCTATTGTGCAAAATAATTCTGCCCCGATCATACGGGATCGAGGCAGAGACTAGAAATTAAGCATCCGAACCATTGCAAGAATTGCAACGAGACTAGAACGGCAAGATTCCGCCTAGGAGGCTGCCCAAACCGCCGAGCAAACCTTGGAACAGATTGCCTGCGCCGCCGATCAGTAAGGCGATGTAATCAAATACGGTAAAAACATTTCCGTACATGGGTGTGAACATTTCTTCCATTGCACTACTCCTTCGCGATAATTCTTTCGGACCCAAATGCGCCCCCAATGGCGCCATCGTCGCGATACGCATACAGTACCGGCGGACCCCCATATTATGGCACATTATCGGTAAATTGTGTACAAACCTTGACCCCGCCCCATGATATTGTGGTCCAGTTGGTGATACACTAGCCAAAATCCTTGGCCCAAATCTCACGGAATCTCGCATGCAACAAGTCCTTTTGGTGGGCGTCGGCGGCTTCGTCGGGTCTGCTCTTCGTTATCTGATTAGCACTGGTATTCAACGTCTGTTCAGTGAGGCGTGGCTGCCCTATGGCACGCTGGCGGTCAATATTGCCGGGTGCTTTCTCATCGGATTACTAGCCGGGCTCGCTGATTCACGGCAGATACTCCCGCCGGAGGCGCGACTGATCTTGATGGTTGGGGTCCTCGGGGGCTTCACGACCTATTCAACCTTTGCCTACGATTCCCTGGCGCTTATACGAACGGGAGGATTCGCGGCAGTCGCAACTTACATCTTGATCCACATTGTTGTGGGCATCGCGGCCGTATGGCTGGGGCATCTGATCACAGCATAACCAGCATCTGTAATTGATGCCTTATTCTAGTACGGATAGACTCCTTTACCACTATTGTCGAAGGAGTATCCCTATGCGTGTCACGCCTTGTTTTCATCATGAACGCGTCGTACCATCATCCAATTCGGGCAGCCGCCCCGCATCAATCGCAAACATGAAGGAACGTATCATGGCTCGGTTACATCCCGTTTTGACTACGGCGCTTACCGGCGCAATCGCACTCACGGTCTCAGCATGCAGCAAACCCGATGAAGGGAAAACGCCGTTCGCGCCGCCCGCGGACCAAGCACGCGAGATCTTTTGGACTCAAGTCGTCGACACCAACGTGAAAGTCGCGGCTATGGGGATGGATGATACGACGTCGCAAACCACTAAGATGAACCTTCTGGCAACACCCAGTGAAGCCGATGACGCGGGCATGCGTAGCGTCGACACCACGTTCGACTATTTCGACATGTCCATGTCCGGCGCGCAGAATCCCGCGCTCGGAGGCGTTGACGTCAACGCGGCCAACAAGGCGGTAGCAAAAGGTTTAATGGGTAAATCGATATCCGCAAACGTTGATGTGGGCGGCAATGTAATTAGTATCAGCGGTGCAGATGCTGTCGCAGAAAGCGTACTCGCCGAAATGAGTACACTCGAATATCCCGAGGAGATGGGTGATGTCATCAAGAAGCTGGCGGAGGAATCAACCCTTCAGCAATTTGGTGAAGACGCGATGAAGAACTTGGCGGAAACGTTTATTGTGCCGCGGTCACTCGAAAAACTCTCTCCGGGCACAACGTGGACCCGTTCGGGCAAGGCAGATTTCGGTATGATGCCCACGGACGTTACCTACACGTACACGGTGTCCGAACGAACGGATACTGCGGTAATCATAGGGATGGCCAGTACTTTTGAGCTCGACCCGAGTGGCACGAATATGGTCGAAATGATCAAGCAGAATCCGATGGTTGCACAATTGGGCGAACCAACCTTGACGCTCAGCGGAACGGGAACCGGCACGTACACGATTGACTCGGCATCGGGCTGGGCTCAGGTCTACGACGGAACCAACACCTTGACCGGGAAACTGGCGATCGGGCCGATGAATGCTGACATAGACATCACCATTGCGGAAGATTTCACGTCCAATTTTAAATAAGAGAACGCTAAGGCGTTGAGTGACAACTAATTCTAAAACGCCGCTCGAATCGCTACTTCGCGAGGTTCGTGCATGCCGCATTTGTGAGGCGGAGTTGCCATTAGGGCCCCGCCCGATCGTCCGAGCACAGGCCTCTGCACGCATCCTAATCGTTGGCCAAGCACCGGGTACGCGAGTCCACGAGACGGGCATTCCGTGGAACGACCCGAGTGGCGACCGGTTGCGGGCGTGGATGGGCGTCGACCGGGATACGTTTTACGACGAGTCGCGAATCGCAATTATCCCGATGGGATTTTGTTATCCCGGTCGCAACCCCAAAGGCGGCGATTTGCCGCCGCGCAAGGAATGTGCGGAACATTGGATCGCGCAGTTGCTCGAACACTTGCCCAATATAAGCTTAACAATCTTGTCCGGCCAATATGCGCAGCGCCAGTACCTCGATAGAAACCGGCGCGACACGTTAACGGAAACCGTGCGCAATTGGCGTGACTACACGCCGCGCTATCTCCCTACACCGCACCCGTCTCCGCGAAACACACACTGGCTACAACGGAACCCCTGGTTCGATGACGAGGTGGTGCCGTACATGCGCCGACGTGTCTCGAAACTGTTGGACAATTAGAGCGCATTCGCTTTTTCGAATTATCCTGAGTACACGCGATCATCTCGCAACTCAAACCCCCCTCACCCTAACCCTCTCCCCTTGGAAAGGGAATCGACATCGAACGATTCCGACTGTGTACCAGCGAATCTCGCGTTGCAATTATCACCCTTCGCGCTTGGGCGCACTACGCCCTTCGCGCTGATACTTGCGCAACAGCACTTCGAGTTCCGCGACATGTTCCGGATTCGACTCGTAGAGGTTGTGCCGTTCCGCCGGGTCCGCTTCGAGGTCGTAGAGTTGACCACTCCGCTCGTCCTGTTCTCCGTTATCACTCCACCCGCCGGAACCGCGTCCTAATATGAGCTTCCACTTGCCCCGCCGAATCGCGAATGTCCCGTTAATCGAGTGATGCACTACCGCATCGCGTACCGGTCTATTCAGGTCGTCTCCGGTGAAAACCGGCGTGAGATCGAAACTGTCGACCGCCGCGTCGTCTGGGAGGTCAACGTCCGTAATCGCTGCAACGGTTGCCATAAGATCGACATGGCAAATCGTCTCATGAGACACCTCACCCGCTCGAACTTGGCCCGGCCAACGAACGATAAACGGAACGCGATGGCCTCCCTCCCAAATATCGGCTTTGATGCCGCGAAATTGGTGACTCGGATTGTGTCCATAATCGCGTACGGAATTCGTGGGTCCGGCCATGTTTTCTCCAGATCGCCCCGGAGAACCGTTGTCGCTCGTGAAGATTACTAAGGTGTTGTCGGCCTGGCCGGTTCGATCCAACGCGTCCATGATTTGGCCTACGGTCCAATCGACTTCCGCAACGAAGTCTCCATACCGATGCGCCCCACTCTTGCCAATGAATTCTGCGGTCGGCGCGATAGGCGTGTGCGGCGCGGTCAAGGGAACGTATAGGAAGAAGGGCGCCTCGGCCGATTTACCGAATGGTGCAGCATCTTCGGGCGCTTCGATGTATTCCACCGCGCGCTTGGTAATCGCCGGCATCACCTCTTCCAGTTGCCAGCCTTCCATCATCGGTCCGTTTGTACCGAACATGCCCTCCGGTTTTTCCTCGGAAGGAATTCCAACGGTTCGATCGTTTTCGATAAAGCAGTACGGAGCAAAATTCGGGACGTCGTCACCGAAGTAATAGTCAAACCCACGCGTCGTCGGACCGCCTTTGATGGGCTTAGTAAAGTCGACCTTCGCCCCGAATGGATCGCGCACCTTCGCATTGTACTCACCCATCGGAATCAAGTCGTTGACATACGACCCGTCAGTCGTTGGCCATTCCCAACCCAAATGCCACTTGCCAATACAAGCGGTTGCGTATCCCTGATCCTGGAGCATCCCCCCGAGCGTCAACTGGTCCGCATCGATCAGCGGTTTGTCCCAAGGCCAAAGCACGGACGATTTGAGTTGCGACCGCCAACAATAGTCACCGGTCAACATGCTGTACCGCGTCGGCGTGCATACCGCACTCGGCGAATGCGCGTCGGTGAACCGCATGCCTTGCCCAGCCAAGCGATCAAGATTCGGGGTCGGAATTTTTGACTCGGAATTTTGGCACGCTAAGTCGCCAAATC
This sequence comes from Candidatus Hydrogenedentota bacterium, assembly GCA_029262095.1. Taxonomy (GTDB): domain Bacteria; phylum Hydrogenedentota; class Hydrogenedentia; order Hydrogenedentales; family SLHB01; genus JAJDAB01. The sequence goes on along the minus strand of JAJDAB010000211.1, from coordinate 7,878 downwards.
CCATATCATCCGCCAGTATGACGACAATGTTCGGCATTGATGTCGCGTTCGCCGGCGCGCGAACCGATCGTGCTGCGCCGCCCGCGATCGCCAACGCGCCCGCCGTCCGCAAAAAGTCCCGCCGCCGAATACGCTTCATCTTCCGCCTCCAGGTCTGTGCCGATTGTAAGATCGGCTGCTTGATTCATCAATGGTCAGCCGGTAGCATTGTATTCTTGCCCCTGGAGATTTATCCCGTGGACATTCAAACGTTTACGTTAACGCCGTTTGTAACAAATTGCTATGTCGTGCGTGATGGCGGCGAAGCGATCATCATCGATCCCGGCGAAGCCGTTCCAGAACTGGAAAAGGCGGTCGAGGGGTATAACGTCACGACTATTGTCAATACTCATTGCCACATCGACCACTGCGCCGGTAACGCGGGCGTCAAGGCGTTTACGGGCGCCGACCTTATTTTGCCTGAGGGCGAATTGCCATTGCTCGAGAACATGCCGAGTCAAGCGCGCATGTTTGGTGTCGAAGTTGAGGCGTCGCCTCCACCTGACCGCTTCATAAAGGAAGGCGACGAGGTGACGGTTGGCGAGGCGAAATTCGACGTCTACGACACGCCCGGTCATTCCCCCGCGCACGTCGTCTTAGTCGGAGACGGTTTGGTGTTCGGCGGTGATGTCTTGTTTCAAGGGTCGATTGGCCGTACCGACCTACCCGGCGGCAGCATGGAAACGTTGCTCGAATCTATCCGGACCAAGCTGTGGCCATTGCCCGATGACACCGTCGTATTCAGCGGACACGGGCCGCCAACGACCATCGGCCAAGAGAAACAGACAAACCCGTTTCTCGTCGGCATATGATTCTGGCACTCCTGTTAGCTGCAAGTGCGGCGGCGGGCCCAATCGATGTCCGAATCGCGTCCGATCATCCGCTTCGCGTCGTATACGTCGATGAGCCGCTAACCTTGCAGATCAAAGCGCCAGAACCGGTTCAAGTTCGCGGCTTCATTCAAGTGCTGGACAAACACGGCAAGGAACACGGTGAAGCGTTGCGGTCGTTTCAGCTCAAGCCGGGCCAGCCATTTCTTCAAACCATTGACGCGTTTGGCGATACGGTCGGTTATTATGACGCCAAAATTGTGCTGCAGGTTGCAGGCGAAACCGTCAAGTCCGACCAGTCGTTCTGCCGGCTTGCTCGGCCGAACCCTGATGCCAACCCTCGGCTCGCGGTGGCCGTCCGCGCATTAAACCCGCACACGTTGCTCGCGTTGAACGCGACCCCAATCAAGGAAATCTGGGTCGCTGCAACAACACCGAAGCTGAATGAAATCATTCGCCTCGCGGAGCAGTCAGAAATTCGTGTTGTTGTGAAAGTTGACGCCGAGGATTCAACGAAGAGTCTTTTGAATGCCCAGGTGTTGGGCAAGGCGTATGGAACGGGTGTGAGTGCATGGGTCGTAAGCACGCGCGGAGATCCTATTCAGCACAATCAAATCGCCGACGCATTGACCAAGACGGCGCGCCGACGGGTTATCGCGATGGTCAGCAGTGCGGATGAACTGAAGTCCCTTCTCAACGGCAACGCGGTTTTGAATGCGCAAGAATTTGCTCTCCGACCCGGCCCAACGGGCGGTAACTTGCTCGCACAAGCACGCGCGGTCGCAGAACGCGCGGGACTGGAACAACCGACGTTTGTCGTCGAATACGCCCAACCTAAACCCATGCAACAGCCCGGTCACGAGTTGGTTCATGCGCTCATCGCGGATGCCGCCGGCGGCGCAAGGCTTACCGTCGTGCCGATCGAAACGCTCGTGCAGCAACGGCGTCTGACACCAGGTGCCGTATACCTCCACGCATTCGCCGCGCAAATGGGCAGATCGACCTATGTCGGAGAGTTGCCGCTAGGCGCGGGTAATTTCGGCGCGATGTTTCGGGAGAACGCATCGTGGCGCGTTGTGTACTGGACGAAACTCAACCGAAAAGTGATGCAAGTACATCCAGGCAGCGCTACGGATGTAACGCTCTCCGACAGTTGGAACAATCCCATATCGATTAAACCGGCCGCTAAAGGCGTTCTGGTCTTAGAGTTCGATGAAGAACCACGCTATTTTTCCGGTCGCGGTGGATCCGTGCTCGCACAAGCTGCGACGACGGCTTTGGCGCGCGAATTGAAGGTACTCATTACGTCACCTGAAAATGCCAAACAACTTCCCGCTGATTTAATGAATCTATTGAAGGACGAACAGCAATCGAAAAGCGCAACGCTCTCGCCGGTAGGATTTCTCACACTCCTTCAATCCTTTCCGTACTTGGAGAAACAGTCGCGTGACGATGCGATCGATAAGAGTGTCGCGATTCCCGCGATGGCGGCACTCACACGGCTAGTAGAAAGTGCATATATCCTCAAACAAGAGCGCGGTAAACCGTTACTCGGGACGCCCCAGGCGGCGCTAAAACGATGCTACCAATTTCGCACGGAATATGTGACCAATCTCGCGGATAACAGTGTAAGCGGTGCACGGTCACAGTGGCTCTTGGCGGAAATTGGCCGACTCGATCGCAAGGCGAAAGCGCTGATCGCGACCGAACGAAAAACGGAGGCTGCGGGCATCGCATCCCTCGCGGAATGGCGCGCACGTTCACTAAAGTTCACGGCGCTCCCGGCTGGACCAGGCCGATGAAGCGCATTGCGGTACTCACCAGTGGTGGCGATTCACCGGGTATGAACGCGGGTGTTCGGGCGGTCGTCCGCGCAGCCCATTTTCACCGGTTAGAAGTATTCGGAGTTGAGCAAGGATATCGAGGCCTGATCGATGGGGAGATGGAGCCTCTATCCGCACGATCCGTTAGCGGCATCATTCACCGAGGCGGCACGATTCTACGCACGGCAAGGTGCCCCGAGTTCATGGAACCGGAGGGGCGTGCGCAAGCCGCCCAGCAACTCAACAGCCGCGGCATCGATGGACTCGTCGTTATCGGAGGAGACGGATCCTATCGCGGGGCCCACGCCCTCTCACAAGAACACGGCACGTTGTGCATCGGCATGCCGGGGACAATCGACAACGACATCGGCGGCACCGATTTCACTATTGGCTACGACACCGCGTTAAACGTTGCGGTTGAAGCCATCGACCGAATTCGAGACACCGCCGCATCGCACGACCGCCTCTTTTACATCGAAGTGATGGGCCGTCACAGCGGTTATCTCGCCATAATGAGCGGCATTGCCGGAGGCGCTGAATACATCTTAGTACCTGAGCGGCCAACCAATATCGATGATCTCATTGATCAATTGCGCGAAGGCCGAGATCGTGGAAAAGAATCGTCCATTGTCGTTGTCGCTGAAGGTGACGATGCGGGGAAAGCCATCGATATTTCACGAGAGGTCGCGACACGATCCGAATTCAAACACTCGCGCGTCGTCGTTATCGGACACCTTCAACGCGGCGGCAATGCGACCGCATTCGATCGAATCCTTGCCAGCCGACTCGGCGCGCGCGCCGTCGATGCGCTTCGCGAAGGTATCGGCGGACAGATGGCCGGGGTTCAAGGCAGCGAGGTGACGCTGTGTCCGTTGTCCGATGCGTGGGAAAAACGGACTCGATTCGACCCTGCCTTTCTGCACCTGGCCCGCGTCCTCGCGACGTGATGCTCACAAACCACAATCAAGTCGTAATCGGGGCGTACATCCAGTAGACTGTGCGACGGTGTAGAGGTACGATCAATGGAAGTCAGACGTTTTGATGAAGACGGTGTCACCCTGCTCTCGCTGCACGGGCGATTCGACGCCGCAGCCGCGCCAGACGCAGAATCATCGTTCAAAGATTTTATCAGCGAAAACCCCAGCGGCGTGGTCCTTGATCTCGCTGATGTCGAGTACATTAGCAGTGGCGGTCTTCGCGTCATCATCATGCTTTCCAAAGCCCTCGAAAAAAACGGCGGCGCAATGCGCCTGTGCGCGCTCAGCCCGTTCGTTTCCGAAGTCTTCGAACTCACAAACCTCGATAAACGTTACGTCCTCTGCGACACGCGGGACGAAGCCATCGCGTCACTGAGCGGTGGTGACGCTTAATCCAGCGAAAAAGCCATTCGTCGTGCAAAGATAACGCTATGCCGACGCGTCCCACTGACAACCCTGACCCTCTTGGCGCCGAAACACCCGTCGCAAACGTCGATCAAACGACCTTAATTTCGGATAGCCCCAGTACCGTCCGCGTAGAATCGTTTCGGCAAGGCGATACCATTGACGGCAAATACCTGATCGAGCATGTTTACGGCGGATCGGGAAAGAGTGGGATGGGTGTGGTGTATATCGTGTCCATCGGTGGCCGCCGCCTCGCGCTGAAGTCGATTCAACTACGATTCGCCAAAGACCTCGCGATTGTCGAGCGTTTCCTGCGTGAAGCACGTTCATGGATGTTACTTGGCTTCCAGCCTCATATTGTTCATGCGTATCGTATCGACATCATCGATGCCGTCCCGTTCCTTTTTCTTGAATACATTGCACCCGACGATCACGGCGCAGTTTCACTCGCTGACTACCTCCGGTATGGACCGTTATCCGTAGAACGCGCCATGCGCTTCGGCATTCAATGCGCCGAGGGCATGAAACGCGCCACCACCGCCATCCCTCATCTCGTACACCGCGATCTCAAACCGGAAAACCTCCTAGTGACGCGGGGCGACGTGCTAAAAGTCACTGACTTCGGCCTTGTCCGAACGCCGAACACGCGCGACGTCGCGATCGCCAACGACATCCAACCCGATGACGATATGACCGCGATGAGCGGCGGCATTTTGGGCACGCCCGCCTATATGGCACCCGAGCAGTTCGACACGGCGGAAAACGTCAGCGTTGCGGCGGATATCTACGCGTTCGGTTGCTGCTTTTACGAAGCCATCGCAGGCCGACGCCTATTCGCGGTCGACGCCAAATCGGGTATACAAGCGGCTGTGGAATATCGGCAACGCCATCGCTCCACGCCCCCCGTCCCGCTGCGCGAACACGTGCCCGATTGCCCGGAATTGCTCGAAGAACTCATCATGCGGTGTTTGGAGAAGAATTCGGATCGGCGGTGGCCGGATTGGAACGCGCTCCATGCAGCGCTGCTCGCTTGCTATGAAGGCTACTACGGTGCCTGCTACCTCAACGTGCCTAGCCCGGAGCCGAGTCCCATGGAGATTGCGGTCCAAATGCAATCACTAACGCTGCTCGATGGTTTCCGCCGCGCGGTTTATCTGCGCAACTTGCGAGAGCGCCACGATTCGAGCCCATATGCGTTCCACCTCGCCCTTGCGTCGTATTTCCATTGCAACGACGAAACGGACGAAGCCGAACGGCAACTGGAACGGGCCATCGCGATCAAAGGCGATCACGATGGTTACGATGCGGTTGGACGACTGACTGCGTACTACACCGAGCAACACCGTTTGAACGAAGCCGAAAAACTTTTGGATGCGTACCTGACTGAACACCCAAACGGAGTTGAACGCGTGCTGGAATCCGCAGTGCGATTGCACATCGCCCGTGAGGAGTTTGATCGTGCCGAGGAGCTATTGACCCCGTACCAGAAATCTTGGCGTGGCCGACCGCTTTTGGCCGAAATTTTGAAGGCTTCCCAACGTTTGGCGGAGTTCGAAACGTTGATCCGATCCGAACTGGTGGCCACCGTGAGCGTGATACGGGCATCCATCGACGCACTGGAACCCAGCGATACGCCGTCATGGGCGCGCAAGGACGATCCGGAAGTACTCTGCGACGTGTTGTCCCGGATCGATAGTTCGTTTGACCCCAGTCCCATTGACTCCGTATCTCACACGTATTGGCCCGACCTGGACGGCTATCCTGATTTCGCCGCGCCGATGTCGCAACTCGGATCGCTGTGCGGAGAACTATCGCAGTTGAAAAACTTTGTGCCCGAAGCGGAATGCGCATCGTTCGCAGAACTGGCCGAGCGCCTCGATCACCCCAATCGCCTGAAGGAATTTCTCGAACGCGACGAGCGATGGCTATGGGAACGTGGCGACTAGCTCAAAAAATTACGTCGTTGTAACCGGTCTCCTGTGGACCTTCCGAAGGAAACGCGCCATGAATCAGACCGCTGGTCTTAGAATAAGACTACTGGCCAAGTAAGCGCAACGCCGTTTCCCCTACCAAGCTTGAGTTGTTCAACGCACTCAGACTCGACTGCTGCAACAACTGATTGCGTGACTGCTCGATGGATTGACGCGCAACATCTAAATCGCGAATTCGCGAATCTGCTTCTTGCTCGTTGACAATACGTATTTCTCGATTCTCGATTGAACGTTCGAATCGGGCTTGTTGCGCGCCGAGACTCGATCGATTTCCGCTAATGCGTGTACTCGCCGTTTCCGCTGCGCTGATCGCCGCCGACGCACCGGCTTGTGTGCTTAGATCTATTGAATCAACGCCCAACGTCGACGCGTTCGACACTTCGACGTTTACTTCCTCGGAACCCGATGTACCTAAGTCGACGTTCGAGACGCTACCATCGAGGGTTTGCGTTCCATTAAACTCCGTCGAACTTCCTGTTTGATCGATTTGTTCGACGAGTTGTTGGGCCTCAGCGTTCAACGACGCGCGCTGGTCATCGGTTAAAATGCCGTTGCTCGCTTGCACCGCCAACTCTTGCAAACGTCCCACAGCATCCTGCTGTGCGCTCAGACCGCCTTCGGCCGTTTGCACAAGATTGACCCCGCTCTGAAGATTCTCGTTTTCCTGTTGCCCCGCGCGAATCTCCGACCGCAACCGCTCGGAAATCGACAGCCCAGATGCATCATCCGCCGCCCGATTAATTCGCTCTTGTGAGGCCAACCGCTCCAAGCCCCGAAGCAGATTTTTCGTCGCTTTATTGGATTGGCGCAGGGCACCCGCATTCGGTAAGTTGTTTATTCTCAATCCCATAGACTATTTCCCATCTTGCGAAACACCAAATCCGCAGCGTTGTCTATAGTTTACCATGTGTTTCGCGATTCTGCTGGGATCACAGTCGCGGCAAAGACATGTCGCAATGTAAATCCGATGGCGTCTTTCTGGTCCAGCGAAAGAAGAGAATGGACCTCAATCACCATAGCGACTACTGCGACGTTCGGGAGGGCGAGGCTCCCGCTGGGCTGAGTCCAATGGGTTCTTTGATCACGAGTAGCAGAACCAAATCGCGTTTGGCCGCTCGAAAGTTAGCGTGTTACTATTGACGACGTATACGTTTACATCTGTTTGCGGAGAGATGACCGAGTGGCTGAAGGTGGCGCCCTGCTAAGGCGTTGTACGGGCAACCGTACCGAGGGTTCGAATCCCTCTCTCTCCGCCATTCTTTCTGCTTAGGGACGTATCGACCTCCGTTCCGTAGTCCTGGCATAAGCCTTCACGCGACCTGGAATTTTGTGCGACGACTGACAGGCCGACTTTTTGAGGAAAAGGCATGGGCGATGAGATTGGTCTTAGCTTGATATTCGATTCATCCTGCTAGCCCGTCAGCACAATCCTTCGGTTCCACGACAAATTTCTCGATGCGTCCAGCGGGGGTATGGCATTAATCCTTTGCGGCGTGAACTTCACAGACGAAGCTGTCGGGAGCGGTACGTTGTTTGCGCGTTTCGCCACGGAGATCCACCCAATTGCGCATGACTCTTCCGGGTGATGGACACGAGCGTCGTTCGATTCTTTTTCGCTAGGCCGACGAGCCGCGTTTGGGTCGGAATAGGTAACGAGGCTTTGGCGCCAAAGTCGAGCACCACCACCGCAAACGCACCCGACCGCACGCGCCGCATTCGTAATATCATCGACGCGCACCACCGGCAACGCATGAACGACCGGCGAGATAGGGGGACTAAGGGGATGTTTGGTTGTGGTGTGATGACCGTTGTT